>DEBE01000139.1 GCA_002348425.1 Alphaproteobacteria bacterium UBA2964
TTTCTGAATTTTGTGTTGGGAAGGATGTGGTTCTGGTAGCTGAAGAAGGGCAGCCGGATTTTCTGGAACAAGCAATTAATGCGATCCTGCGTAGAAAGGAATTAAATACTAAAATTATAGGAAAGAAGGTTTTTCCTATGGCAGGGGAGTACACCTCTGAGGTTATGTTGCGGGGCGTTTATAGATTTTTAAAGGACTGTTCAACCCTCGAGCCTCATATTGTTGAGGCATTAGATGACGTTAACCGGCTCTTTGACTATCGTGAGGAAGCGCGCGCCATTTTGGGAGATAATCTCCCATTGCGGACACCAAGTTTTTGCACTGGCTGTCCCGAGAGACCAATATTTAGTGCTCTTAAGATTATGCAGAAAGAACTAGGACAAGCTCATATCAGTGCTGATATTGGTTGCCACACCTTTGCCGCCTTACCCCCTTTTAATGTCGGAAATACTGTTATGGGATATGGTTTGGGGCTGGCTAGTTCTGCCGGATTGTCCCCTAATTTTGACAAGCGGGTAATCAGTATAATGGGGGATGGTGGCTTCTGGCATAATGGTATGTCTAGCGGGGTTGCTGCAGCTCAGGCTAATGGTAATGATAGTATTCTATTAGTTGTTAAAAATGGATACACATCCGCAACAGGTTGGCAGCTTTTGCCTTCAAGTCTTCGAGACCGCTACGGCAATAAACGGGAGATGTCGATTGAAAGGGTTTTGAAAAGTTTTGGGGTGAGCTGGTTGAAGACTGTTAGATCCTATTCTATCGCCCGCATGCTAAAGGTTTTACGTGAGGCGATGACGACAACTGAAGGAGGGCTCAAGGTAATTATAGCTGATGGTGAGTGTCAGCTAGCACGTCAACGCCGCGTGCGTACCGAGGTGGCTGAGAGAATTTCACAGGGACGGCGGGATGTGAGAACACGTTTTGGGGTAGATGAAGATTTGTGCACGGGTGATCATTCATGCATTCGATTGTCAGGTTGTCCTTCACTTACTATTAAACCGTCGACGGATCCCTTGCGTACCGATCCTGTAGCACATATTGATAACGACTGTGTAGGATGTGGAACCTGCGGGGAAGTTGCCCATGCGGCCGTTTTGTGCCCGTCCTTTTATGAAGCGCGGATCATTCGGAATGCTAATCTTTTTGATAAAATACTCTGGAAAATTCGAAGGAAGGTTATAGCTTTTCTCTCCCCTAAGTCTTCTATGGTTGATCCATGATGCGGAGTGCTGAAGTCATGCGCCCAACAACGATACAGGTTTCAGCTATTGGCGGTGAAGGTGGCGGAGTGCTTTCCTCCTGGCTTGTTGCCGCCGCCAGGAATGCCGGCTTACCAGTGCAAAGCACCTCTATTCCGGGTGTTGCTCAGCGCACAGGCGCAACAATTTATTATATTGAGATTTATCCAATAAAAATAAAATCCCTCGGTAAAAGGCGCCCCGTGATGGCCCTGTACCCAGGCGTCGGTGATATAGATATTATGGTAGCGAGCGAAATTATTGAAGCTGGCCGAGCCATCTCTAATGGGTTTGTCACTCCGGATAGGACTCATCTTATTGCGTCAACGCACCGCGTATATGCCATCGGAGAACGAAGTGATATGGGGGATGGACGTTATGATTTGCGAAAGTTGAATCAGGCGGCTTTGTCGTGTGCAAAAAAAACCTACCTCGCGGATTTGCGCGAGGTGGCGAGAAATAACGGTGTAAGTTTAAATGCTGTTTTGTTCGGGGTTTTGGCGGCGATTGGACTGCTTCCGATGACCTTAAGGGATTTTAAGTTTGCAATCCAAATCTCAGGTATCGCTGTGGAATCTAATCTCAGGGGTTTTGATATCGGTTATGATTTTAAATTTCCCCGCGATAATAAACAACTCAATGAAGTGGAGGCATTGAGAGAGATTGCCCATAATGATTATTTAGCTTTTAAGATTCGGGTCCAAGAAAAATTTCCAGAGGTTTGTCATAATATTTTAATGGACGGTGTAAGACGGCTAATCAACTATCAGGATGAAACTTACGCGGAGATTTATCTTGAACGCCTATCTGAAATTTTCAAAAAAGAGCAGGAAATTGGAGGTGATGGCGGAATAACCTCAGAGACCGCACGTCATCTTGCACTGCGGATGACATATGAAGATGTTATCCGGGTTGCACAACAAAAAACTATGCCCGAGAGACTGGAACGAATTCGTGATGAAGTTAAGGCTGGGACGAGTGAGCCTATCGTTGTTATTGATTACCTTAAACCGGGTATTGACGAATTATGTTCCATATTGCCTTCTGTTATTGGACGGTGGCTGTCAGGTATGGCAAAAAGAGGGAAATGGGACAAACGCGGTAATTTTGGCATTCGTTTGAAAAGTACGACGGTTTTAGGATATCTATTGCTTAGGGTCCTTGCGAATTTGGCTCGTTGGCGCCCCGGAACCTATCGCTATTCTGAAGAACAAAACTTAATTTTAAACTGGCTAAAAGATGTGGATGCGGCGTTATCCATTAGTGGAGAATTAGCTTTGGAGGTTGTGGAATGTGCTCGACTGATCAAGGGTTATGGTGAGACTTATCGACGTGGTTTAGTCAACTATCATTCCATTAGAGAAAATATCATCCTGCCCTCATTAGGTCAAAGGTTGTCCGCTGAAAAGGCTAGAGATGCTGTTTCTAATGCGCGTGTGGCGGCGCTAAGCGACCCCGAGGGAACAAGGCTTGATTTAGTTTTAACGGAAATATCTAATCTGATTATACAAGGGTCCGCCGGATGATCGGCATATAAGGTGTTGGGCAAAAAGCCGAAGGTTAGATGCCCGTAAAAATAAATTTGGAGAAGCAGTATGGAATTTGGTGTTCAATTTTTTCCGAATGTTAGGCCACAAGACAAGTCGGGCGCTCAATATTTTGCAGAGTGCCTTAACCTGTGCGATTTACTTGATGATTATTGCTATACTCATGTCCGAATAGTTGAACATTATTTTCATCCGTATGGTGGCTACAGTCCAAACCCAATTGTTTTCCTTTCGGCTGCTTCTCAGAGAACTATGAAAGCACGTCTGATTACCGGCGCCGTTTTACCTGTTTTTAATAATCCTCTAAAACTCGCTGGTGAAATTGGAATGCTAGATAGTATTTCTAATGGGCGGCTGGAAGTAGGCTTGGCCCGTGCATTTATACCGAGAGAATTTGAAGCTTTTAAAGTCAGCCTCGATGAGAGTGTAGCGCGTTTTGATGAAGGGGTTGAACAGATAATCCGGCTACTTGCTGAGGAGAATGTTACATCATCGGGAAAATTTCATAGCTTCGAAAATGTAACCTCCTATCCCCGCCCCACTCAGAAGCCACACCCCAAGTTGTGGACAGCATCTGTTGCAACCGAGGCCTCATTTGAAAAGGCAGGTCGTAACGGTACTTGGATAATGGGGATACCTATCGCCGGCGGAAAAATGCGAGAGTTGCTTGATATATACAGGGATGCTTGGAAAGCGGCGGGTCATAAGGGGTCCGGACGGGTAATGCTGGCTTTTTTTATGTTCTGCCATGAAGATCATGACGAGGCATTGCGTATCGCACGACCCCACGTTGATAATTACTTTGTTTCCCTCTGTGATGCAGCAAGTGGTTGGACTACGGGATCTGTTTCTAATGATTATGCTCATTATGATAAAATTATAGAGACCTTGCGCCAGGAAAATTTGGATACACAAATAGAAAAATGTTCTGCTTGGGTGGGTACGCCTAAAGAATTAATTGAAATGATTAAAGATTATAATGATCAGGTTGGCGGCTTTAATGACGGATCTCTTCAAGTTAATTTTACAACTTTACCGCCAAATGAAGCGGAGAAATCATTGCGTCTGTTTGGGGAAAAAGTCATACCACAATTTAGTTAATTTTTCTTAATCAAACCTTTATTTTAGAAATTTGATTATAATAAAAAATGGATGATATTAAAACGATCACGAGCGGATTATTATGACAATTCTTCTGACCGGTGCAGCGGGATTTATTGGATTTCATGTCAGTAAAGCTTTACTCTTGCGAGATGAGGCTGTGGTGGGTGTTGATAACATCAGCGATTATTATGATGTACGCCTAAAGCAGGCACGATTAGAGGAACTTGGAAAATATGGTGGTTTCTCATTTAAAAAAATCGATATATCTGATTATGATTCCGTAAATTCGCTTATTACAGGTCGGAAAGATATAAATCGTATTATTCACCTCGCTGCTCAACCAGGTGTGAGATACTCGATTGAAAACCCATTTGCATGTGTGCGTGCTAATCTTTTAGGTCATATGTCAATTTTAGAGATTTGTAGAAATTTATCTAATTTTGAGCACCTTGTTTATGCTAGTTCTAGCTCGGTATATGGCGGAAATAGTAAATTGCCATTTTCCGTTGGTGATCGAACGGATACACCGACTTCTCTTTACGCTGCAACTAAAATGGCTGATGAGCTCATGAGCCATTGCTATGGTAAACTATATGGATTTCCTCAAACCGGGCTGAGATTTTTCACAGTCTATGGTCCGTGGGGGAGGCCCGATATGGCAATATATAAATTTTGTAAAGCTATTAGCGAGGGGAAACCAATTTCTGTCTTCAACAATGGCGATATGAAGCGTGATTTTACTTACATTGATGACATCGTTAGTGGCGTTATAAAATGTCTCGAGACTCCCCCTGAAGTCAACGCGGATAAGACTCCGTGCCGCATATACAATATTGGAAACGAGCGGAGTGAACCACTGATGAGACTTATTAGGATATTAGAGCGTGCCATCGGAAAAAAAGCCTTAGTAGAATTCAGACCCATGCAATTGGGGGACATAAAAGAAACTTTTGCTGATATTAAGGCTATTAGAAGGGACTTGGGTTATGAACCTAAAACTTCTATTGATATTGGTATACCACGGTTTGTTGATTGGTTTAATAAATATGAACAGGGGGCCTCTTATAATTAGGGTAATTTGGTGCTAGTTTGAATACGATAATTATATAGGCAGATAATGTTGCAGTTGTCCGACCGAGGAGGAAAATATGGCTAGAAGTCTCCACGAGAAACCAAAAGTTACACCGGAACGCGCTGCTTTTTATAGCAAAATTGATCCATTAGCCGTTGCACCATTATGGGAGAGGCTATTTACTTTTATGAAGAAGGAGCCAGAAATGCGGGCGGCTCCTTACGTCTGGAACTACGAAAAAATTCGTCCTAGTTTGATGGAGACGGCTACTCTGATCACAGCGGAGGAGGCGGAAAGGAGAGTACTAATATTAGAAAATCCGTCGCTTAAAGGCGAAACAGCTGCCTGTGATTCGATGTTTGCCGGTTTCCAGCTAATTATGCCAGGTGAAGTTGCCCCTACCCACCGCCATTCTCCTGCTGCATTACGTTTTATCGTTGAAGGAGATGGAGCCTACACTGCTATTAATGGTGAAAAGGCTCCTATGAAAACCGGTGATTTGATTTTAACGCCATCGGGCGTTTGGCATGACCATGGTAACGAAGGTACAACGCCCGTCGTTTGGCTGGATGGTCTTGATATTCCTCTTATCCGATTTCTTGGAACAATGTTTACCGAACTCTATGAGGACGGAGGAACTCATCCACAAGGTCGCCCTGCCTTTGATAATATGGCTCGCTTTGGAGCTAACATGCGGCCGATGGATTACGTAGCTGAAGGCCCGCATTCTCCTGTCTTTCACTACCCATATGAACAAAC
>DEBE01000094.1:0-160 GCA_002348425.1 Alphaproteobacteria bacterium UBA2964
AATGGCTCGGGATCTCTTTATCGACCCCGCAGAATTACGATTAAAAAATTTGTTGAATTCTGAGGAGCTGCCCTATCGGATTGGTGAACTCGTACCTGGTGATCCTGACGCGACTTTTGACGAAGGAGACTATGGGTCTGCCTTTCGCCAATTATTGGAA
>DEBE01000094.1:193-14518 GCA_002348425.1 Alphaproteobacteria bacterium UBA2964
CAAGGCGGTCCAATTTTTACCCGGTCCCTATCGAATACCTTCATTCGCTGCAGAAATGAAAGCGATTGTCACTAACAAGACACCGGTTGGAACTATGCGGGGCCCTGGGCGATTTGAAGCAACTTTTTGTCGTGAGCGCATGCTGGATATAATGGCTCGGGATCTCTTTATCGATCCTGCAGAATTACGATTAAAAAATTTATTGAATTCCGAGGAGCTGCCTTATCGAATTGGTGAACTCGTACCTGGTGACCCTGACGCGACTTTTGATGAAGGAGATTATGGTTCTGCCTTTCGCCAATTATTGGAAATGATTGATTATGATAACTGGAAGACAAAACAAGGCTCCGAGCAGGATGGTAAACTCATGGGGCTCGGTCTAGCTGTTTTTGTTGAGAGCAGTGCTGGCGGCCCACCGGAAACTGCGCGTATTAATATCCACTGTGATGGTCGGGTTGAGTTGTGTACGGGCGCATCCTCGGTGGGACAGGGTTTGGAAACGGGTATGGCACAAATCTGTGCAGAATTCCTCGAGACAGATATTAAACTCATAACAGTGAAGCACGGTAGTACGAATATTTTGAAAACGGGTGGTGGAACATTCAATAGTCGTTGTACGGTGATGGCTGGTAACGCTGTCAGAGAGGCGGCTGAGTCGTTGAAGATCAGGGCCCTAGAACTTGCTGCTTTACGTTGGAATGTGGGTGCAAATGAATTGGTGTATGAGTCAGGTGCAGTGTCACGAGAAAATGGCGAGTCCCTGACGCTTTCCCAACTAGCGGAATTTGCGGTGGCGCGTGATCAAAATGGTCTCTCTTCTGATGCAAGTTTTAGTAACGACGGAAATGTTTCTTACTCTTATGGTGCGCATGCCGCACTTGTCGGTGTTGACGTTGAGACTGGCGCAATTGATTTAATCAGGTATGCATTGATAGAAGATATCGGTCGAGCATTGAATCCGACAATGGTCGAGGGTCAGGCTATTGGCGGACTTGTGCAAGGCCTTGGCGGCACCTTGTTAGACCATATGATTTATGATCCAGATGGACAGCTGTTAACTACCAACTTTGCAGAATATCTTTTGCCTAATGCGACTGGGTTGCCAGAAATCACTGCTGTGGCACTGGAAGAGAATGCCTCTAAATTTAATCCTATGGGGTTCAAGGGTGCTGGCGAGGGCGGTATCGTTGCCGTAGCGGGCGCGGTCAGTAATGCTGTTGTGCATGCATTGAGTGACTATAATATAAACATTACTGATCTGCCATTAACACCAATGAAAGTAAGGAAACTTCTTAGAGAAAAGGGTCTCTAATGATTATTGATGTTCATGCCCACTTTGTCCCTCCATCGGTTATTGAAACACTTGCCGACCGTGGCTTGGACTTTGGAATAAATCTGGTCGAGTCAGAACCTGGTTGTCATTGTTGTAAATTTGAATCTGGAATCCAAATTCGTCCATTTTTTGATGCGCTGACCGACGTAGATATTCGATTGAATGAAATGTCGAAAGTTGGGATAGAACACCAAGTCCTTTCTATGTGGACAGATATATTTGGTTATGAAATGTCAGCCTCTAATGGTTTGGCCTGGCATCGATTGATGAATGAATGCTTGGCTGATGTTTGTGAGACACACCACGGTGCCTTTTCATGGATGGCCTCAGGGCCCTTACAGGATGCAGAAAAAGCGGCAAGAGAGCTTGAGCGTTCAATGAAAGCCGGCGCCGTTGGAACAATTGTGGCAACCCATGTTGATCATAGGAACTTGGGGGAATGTAATCTAGATGAATTCTGGTCAACTTGCGTCCAATTGGATGCTCCAGTTTTTCTTCATCCTGCTCAGCCCATTGCTCCCAAACGTGCAACAAAATTTGCCCTCAATCAGGTTGTGGCCTACACAAATGATACCACATTGACAGTCGGGTCACTAATTTCTAATGGTGTGTTGGATAGATTTCCTGATTTACAGCTAGTTTTGTCGCACGGTGGAGGTTCAACACCCTGGCTCATCGGCAGATTCGACAGGATGTATAAAGCGACGTCGCATAAAATCACAGGAACAGTTGCCGAACAGTTACCTTCGGCTTACTTGAAGCAACTTTACTACGACACCATCCTGCATCATGGGCCGGCTCTGCGCTTTTTAAGAGATTTGGTAGGGGTTGATCGGTTGCTATTAGGGACTGATCTACCTTTTCCCCCGGGAGATCCAAATCCGCTCAAGACACTCAAGGAGGCTGAATTTAGCTCTGCGGAAATGCAAAAGATAACCGACACCAACCCCCGCATGCTATACAAACTATAATTTACGACCAAAGGCGTTTAGAAGCTATAGATGCCCCCTCTGCCATAGCCTTGAACTTTGACCAAACTACATCTGCTGTCACTTGGGGTTCGAGCCTCGCAAAGGTCCCAAAGCCACAATCAGAGCCCGCAATGATGCGTTCCCTTCCCACAATTTTAGCCCAGTTACAAATTCGTTGAGCAATGAGTTTAGGGTGTTCGACAAAATTACTCGTTGAATCAATTACGCCAGGAATCAAAACTTTATGCTCAGGGATTTTAATGTCCTCTATATCCTCCCACTCATGCTCATGGCGTGGATTAGCCCCTTCGAATAGGATTGCCGCTGGTCGGGCTGCCATTAGTACTGGAAAAATTTTTCTGAGTGGAAAGTCGTGGGTGTGTGGGCCTTCATAGTTACCCCAACAGACATGTAATCGCATTGCCTCTGGCGGAATATTCATAGTAGCCGCGTTTACAGCTTCCATATTCCTCCAAGCTATTTTTAAGAATTCATCATCTGATAGATCTTTATACTGATTGTGGCGGGCTGAACCAAGATCTGGGCAATCAATCTGAAGAATTGTTCCGGATTGATGAATAGCCTCATATTCAACTTTCATGGAATCAGACATCGCACAGATGTAGGTTTCTTCATCTCTATAATAATCGTTTGGGACAAATTTGCTGAGTACGCCTGGGGAGGCGGCGGTCATAAATGTATCCACAGGTCTACTCACCTTCCGGGCTGTCCCAAGGTTACGCAGATCCCGTTCCAGTGGTTCTTTGTTAACATAGTCAATGGGACCTACAACCCAAGGTCTGCCGTATTGTAACCCCCAACCTCCTCGTTGTTTTTTTATCCGCGCTTCAAAATCTGGGTGTTCTATAATATCTAAATTGGCATTTTCTTCTGGAATCTCTGCGCCCGGCGGCGGAGCGGGACTGATATTCGCCAACCTGTGTTTTACGTAAAAAGTATAAGATATCTTACCCATATCGCCGTCTGATACGATATCTATGCCGTTGGCAACTTGTTCGGAAACTACCTCTTTAACGGCATCCGCAACTCTTTGATTAAGAGCATTAATGTCATATGGCTGATTTTGATCTTCTAACATCAGCATATCAAAGAGATCAATAGGGCGCGGAAGACTGCCAACATGTGTAGTAAGAATTCTTTCAGAGCTCATTTTCATCTTAAAAAAACCAAATTTAAAATTGATTCTCAAATCAGACTTTTACTTATTGATATTAGACTGCATGGAACTGCGGTGTACAGATTATTAAATTAAATGTTGATAGTGTTTAGGTGACGTATAACGCTATATTTTATAATTAATACGAGACATTGGCGGACGACAAGTTTTTGGGTTTGGCGCGAGTGCTAATCAAATTGTAATCGTCAGAAAAAATTTGGGTAATGATGGTTAAAATTGTTTGAAAAAACAAATAAAGAAACACTGTTTAACTCAAAGTGAGACCAAGATTTTTATTTTATCTACAAGGTTTTTGGCCATTGGTTTTTATATTAAGTGAAAAAATTTTCTAAAGGAATGATACATGACTGATATAGTTGATTTTCCATCAGACGTTCTGCCTGATAGCCGTTCGCGTGTTCCCTTGCCAAGGCGCGACGATCTCGACGCCTCGGCTCGTAGCGTCTATGACGCTCATGTACATATCGACCCAGCTGCTGGAAAGTCTCTTGCTGGTTTGTATGGGCCCGGGGGATTAAGATTGCATTCCAAAAAGCTTTCGGGACTAGCAGCACCAGCTGCGCATTACCTTAGGCATGGTGCGGATTATACCGAACAAGAGAGAGAAGTTGCCATTCTGGTTACAGCCCGTGAGCATGACGCACAATTTGAATGGTGTGCACACGAGAGGGAGGCACGACGAGTTGGGGTCCCAGAAGAAACGATCGATATCATACGTTATCGTCGCCCAACCGATGGTTTAACCGAAACTCATGCCGTCCTTATAGAGATGGGGCGTCAATTGTTTCAATCACATGCTCTTGATGCGAGTACATTTGTCCGCGTTCGAGAAGCTTTTGAGCTCGGAACAATGGTTGATATTATTGCTCTAATGGGAGCTTACTCCTCAACGGCGATTTTATTGGCTGCTTTCGATGTACAGTTGCCGGAAGGGGAGGAACCCGGATTGCCGGTTGAAGCTAAAAATTAGTTTTAGAACTCATTTATTGTTCCTGTTTTGTTCTTATGTTATTAAATATATTATGGAACCAATAAAAAAAAGAACAGACATTGTGGCTTTTGAAGATATTAAGCTGGAGGAACAAGGCCGCGAACAATTGTTGTCTATAATCCGATACGCTCTGTCCCAAAATTTTCAATTTCGGCCTAGGAGACGAGACTATTATATCGAAGATGACTTTCGAAGTTGGGCAGCGCAAATTCTTGCCCATATGGAACTGACTGGAATTCGTTTCTTCAAGGAAAAAACTGAAGGGCCTCGCTATTTTCGGCCCCATGTTAGCCGGGATGAAAATTGACCTCATTTTAACCAGTTTTATAATTTTATTTAGGAAGTGGCTGCAATGCCAAGGTGTTTATAAATATTTAAATAAAGTAAAAATTTTTAACCATTTATAAAAATACATCATGTCTTAAAGGGTAAAAAGAGCTTGAGAACTAAAATTGTTAAATCATTTATAATAATTTTTATCATAAGTCTCGGCGCAATTGGGGCAACATGGGCTAAATACCAAAGTCTTGATCCTTGTGAATGGTTGCATCGTGATATTTCCCATAAAATTAACTTACCTATATTGATTATTAAAGCACAGGTAAAAGCAGGGTTTTTACTGCATGGGATTGCCTCTCCTTCGGCGGGACAATGTATTTATGCTTGGTGGAAGTATCGGTTTGAAAATGCACAAGATATAAAAACATTAGGGCGAGAATAATCAATTTAAAAAGAAAAAGAGACACATGCGCGGTAGACCCAGAAGTATCTCACGCTAAAATGCTATTATATTAGTCCACAATTCAGGGTGGGAGGCTGTAGTGGTTGATAATTTTCTGCGAGATAAACCCGTTGCGATAATAGCTTTCGGTGAGGTGCAAAACCAGCGTCGTTCGGGCAAACGTCCATATGAGTTTGCTGCTGAAGTGATGGAACAATTACTAAATCGAACGGGTCTTAAAAACTCAGATATTGATGGTTTAGCAACTCATATGCCTACTGCCGAAGCAGGAAATACATTTTATACTAATACTATGGCTGATAATCTTGGGCTCCAGCCGCGATGGACACAACTAACGGATATCGGTGGTTGTTCACCAATGGGTAACATTGCTCGTGCAGCTGCCGCAATCATTACGGGCCAATGTGAAATGGCGATTTGTCTCGCATCGGACAGCACTGGAACGACCGGGGTTGGTCATCGAAGGCTCGGAGGCTATCGTCAGGAATTTATGGAACCAATAGGGTTTCAAGGCCCACCGGTTGCCTTTGGCTTGCTTAGTCATGCTTATGATCAAAAATACGGATTAAATCTTAATGCGCTCGCGCAGCTAGCGGTGACGCAGAGATATGGTGCGATAGTTAACGAAAATGCAATCGAGCAGTTTCGTAAACCGATCACAATTCAGGATTATTTGACGTCCCGCGTTATTGCCGAACCAATTAGATTGTTGGATTGTGTTATGCGTTGTGATGGTGGTAACGGCTTGTTGATTACCAGCACTGAGCGCGCAAAGGCTATGGGTTTTAAAAATTTAGTTTATCCCATTTCATATTCAGAAATTACAAATTTTGACCCTTCCGATCCTAATCCTGATATTACTGAAACTGGATTTAGTATCGTCGGTCCAGATGTATTTAAAAAAGTCGGGATGACACCCAGCGATATTGATATGTTTCATCCATATGATGATTTTCTTATTGCCATTATGCTTCAAATGGAGCAAATCGGCTTCTGTAACCGCGGTGAGGGTGGTGACTTCATCCTGAATACCGATATGTCCCCTAATGGAAAATTACCGCTTAATACTGGTGGTGGACAAATATCAGCTGGGCAACCCGGGCTGGGCGGCGGTGGCGTCAACTTAACAGAAGCAATACGTCAACTGATGGGCGAGGCTAGCGGTCGCCAAGTTGAAAATGCAAAAAATGCACTGGTGACTGGTATTGGGGTCATTCCTTATTTTCGTAATTGGGGTAGTAGTAATTGTATGATTCTGGAGAGTTCATAAAATGGCTGAAGAAAAACCAAATTCATTGCCTCCTGTACCGTCTGCCACACCGGTTAGCAAACCGATGTGGGAAGCGGCGAATAAAGATAAACTGATGCTACAGTTTGACGCTGAGACGAATAGAGCTCAATTTTGGCCTCGTCCGGTAAACCTGCAAACAGGCAAAGCGAATTACGAATGGCGTGAGGTATCGGGTAAAGGAAATATTTACGCTTGGACAAAGGTGCATGTTCCAGCGTTTGGTTTTGCTGATCGCATCCCTTATATCCTTGGCGCTATCGACCTGAAAGAGGGTGGTAGAATTGTTGCTCCTTTGGTTAATATAGATAACGTGGTTCTTGAGCCTGGAATGGCGGTCAAAGTTTGTTGGGAACGGCGTTCCGATGATATAAATGTTTATCAGTTTGAACCAGATACCTGAGACTTAAAAGAAATAGCTTATATCTTTAGATGCAGTGGCGGTAGTTATTCGAAACAGGAGTTTTTAGATGTTTACAATCCCAAACGGGGCTGCAATTGCTAGTGGTTCACGACAACCCGCAATGCCGGGATTGCCCGCTCCTGATCCAGCGGCGTGGTACGCCGATGATATGGAGAAGAAATCTAAAGATTGGATATATACATTTTCCCAACGTCAAATAGACGAAATAATGGACCGTGTTGGGTTTCTTGAACAGAATAAGTTAGAAATTAAGGATATAACCCGTGACGATTTCCCTTTGCCTAAGGTCGGCCCTGCACTTGAAGATTTTTATCACGAATTAACAGAGGGCCGTGGTTTTGTCTTAGCTCGTGGTCTGCCAGTGGAAGAGATGACCCGTTGGCAGGTTGGGGCAGCATTTTTTGGTATGGGGACATATCTTGGTCAAGCCGTCTCACAAAACCCGATGGGGCACTTGCTTGGGCACGTCAAAAATTTAGGAAAGAGTTATAGTGATCCGCTGGTGCGTGGTTATCAAACTGCAGCTCGAATGAATTTTCACAGCGATCAGTGTGACTATGTCGCTTTGCTCTGCTTACATCCTGCCAAGACTGGAGGAGAAAGCCTAATAACGAGCTCAATTAGCGTATATAATGAGATGCAAAAACGTCGCCCCGATCTTGCTGAGTTATTGTGTCAGATATTTTATTTCAGCAAACATGGGGAAATTAAAGAAGGCGAAGAGCCCTTTTACTGTATGCCAATTTTTGCATTCCATGATGGCTATCTCTCTATTCGTGCCGGCGGTGCCCATGTACGCAAGGCCCAGTTATTGCATGGTGTTCCACAATTTACGGATGCGCAAATCGAAGCCCTTGATATGTTTCAAGAACTAGCCAATGAACTTTGTATGACGATGAAATTTGAGGTAGGTGATATTCAATTTTTACACAACCATGTAATGCTGCACACTCGAACAGCATTTGAAGACTTTGAAGAATTGGATAGGAAACGGCATCTGATGCGCCTATGGTTGACCGATCCCGCAGGTCGACCTACGCCGCCTGGTTTCCGCGAGAATATTAGCGGAATAGAGGTCGACGGGACTGTACATACCGCTCCGCTGGATATGCTTGAGAGCGTGGGCTAAAGAGGCAGACTCAACACAAAGAATGAAATTAAATACAAAGTCCCACGGCGCGGAGAATAATTTTAAAGGGCGCCAAATTTCCGGTTATGTGCTGCTTGCTGCTGGTATCTTATTTTGGGCGGGAAACGCAGTTATAGGGCGTGCTGCGGCTGTAGCAGAAATTCCACCTTTGACACTTAATTTCTTTCGCTGGGCTATAGCACTAACTTTATTTTTAATGTTCTTTGGTCATTCGACATATAAACAGCGCAGAATTTTATGGAAAAGTCGAAAGTTTTTATTAATCTATTCCATTCTCACAGTTGTCGGCTTTAACTGCACCTTTTACGTCGCTTTACAGACAACGACTGCCTTGCAGGCAACACTCATTCAATCAATCTTACCGGTTTTGGTTCTTCTGCTGGGTTTATTGTTTTTAAAAACGCGTATTACCAATCGCCAATGGTGGGGTGTATTGTTTTCTATCAGCGGGGCGGTAGTCATCATAATTAGAGGTGACTGGGAGGTGATAAAATTACTCCGAATTCAACAAGGCGATATTTGGGCATTGTTGGCCGTAATCCTATGGGCTTTACAAGCTTTTCTGATGAGATGGAAACCTGCTGATATTCATATAATGGCGTTTATGACTGCGCTGGCCGGGATTGGTGTATTAATAATGACACCACTTTATCTCTGGGAATTTTATTCCGTGCGCGCCACACCTTTTAATCAAGAAACTTTTATTTTTTTCCTCTATCTCGGTATTTTTGCAGGGTTTCTTGGAACGACTGCATGGAACGAGGGAACCTACCGAACGGGGGGCACGCAGGCCGGGTACTTTGGAAACCTGTACCCAATATTTGCTGGAGGACTCGCTATCCTTTTACTCGGTGAAACATTATTTTGGTACCACATCGTTGGGGCAATATTAGTGGTAGCAGGAATTTGGCTGGCAATATTCTATAAGGCCGCAGAACCTTCTGGTAATTGAAATAGGATTTTACCTAAATGTTCGGTTTGATTATCTAAATAATCGAAGGCATCAATATTTTCTTAAATTTCAAAACGATTTTTAATTTTCCTTTCCAGACTAGGTGAACATTCCTTTAAACATAAAGAAGAACATAGCCGCAAGAAAGCCGCCGACGGGTAATGTGATGACCCATGACATGATGATGTTGCCAATGACCCGGATATTTAAGGCTGCGAAACCGCGAGCTAGGCCGACGCCCATAACTGCACCCACGGCAATATGGGTTGTTGACACCGGCATTGCTGTTCGTGATGCGAGGACAACTGTCATAGCCGCAGCTACCGTCGCACAAAAAGCGCTGGTGGGTGTTAGAGAAGTGATTTTGGCACCAATGGTCCGCATAACCCTGTAACCGAATGTAGCGAGCCCTAAAACAATACCAGCTCCCCCGAGCGCGAGTATCCAGAAGGGCATTGCAAGTTTCTGAGTTACTTCTCCACCAGATTCTATTAAACCATAAATTGCTGCAAGGGGTCCCACCCCATTAGCAACATCGTTGGATCCATGAGCAAATGCCATTGCACAAGCGGTAAATATTATCATAGGTGCGAAAACAGTTTCTACGCTTGCGATATGTGAACTTTGATCCAGGTTCTGATCAAATTGAACACGTTTAACCGCAAATCTTCCGGCAACAGCCACAATTAACCCTATAATGGTTGCTAAAATAAAACTGGTGCCAATATCGAGATCAATTTTTAGATGCTTTAGCCCTTTAAAAAGAGTCACAAGGGAAATTACAAACCCAACGAGAAAAATATACATTGGAGCCCATCGAACAGCGGCGCTAAAAGGTTTTTCGGCATTCATGATGAGTTTCTGAATGCTTACCATTAATAAAAAGGCGATGCTTCCTCCTAAGACCGGAGAAACAACCCAACTAGCAGCGATTTGGCTAATTTTCCCCCAATGAACTGCGTCAAGCCCTATTCCGGCGATAGCGAACCCGACAATTGCACCCACAATTGAGTGAGTTGTGGATACCGGCCACCCTTTTGTGGAAGCTAGGGCTAGCCAAACTCCGGCGGCTAATAACGCCGCTAACATCCCAAATATTAGTATTTCGGGCCGATCGGCTATCTGGCTAGGATCTATAATCCCTTTTCGAATAGTTTTTGTTACATTACCACCGGCGAGGGCTGCTCCAGCAAATTCAAAAATTGCTGCAACAATGATTGCGGTGCGAACGGTAATAGCTCCTGAACCTACTGAGGTGCCAAGGGCATTCGCGACATCGTTTGCGCCAATACCCCAAGTCATAAAAACACCGAAAATTATGGCTATAATTAAAAAAGTGGCACCATAAGTCGCTATTATTTCCATGATTTAATTACTCTGATGAAAAATAAGTTTCTTCTAATGGGCAAGAAGCAGGCGGTGTCGATTTCCTGCCCGTTCTGAATAATTTGCGAGATCCCCTATCCAGTGAATTACGCGATCCCACATGATTGTTGATACGGCTCCAATTTCTTCTTCGTTCTCAAATAGAAGTTTCATTACCTTAATTGCTTGGATATCCGTTTGAGTTTCTTTCTCGTTTAATTGATCCAGCATTAAAAGGACCTTCTCTGACTCTGCACCGCGGAATCCAGTTTCTAGGAGCCCATCAAATTCTTTCATAACTGCACCAAGAAGATTGCAAACGCTGACACATTGATGAGTCAAATCCATGAGTGGCTCATAAACCAAATCGGGGAGGGACATAGGTCTAACTACCATCATTCCTGCGATATCTTGTGCGGTGTCAGCAATCGAGTCTTGAAGATCTAAAATCTCAAGCAAGTCTCTCCGGTCAACGGGCATAAATAGACTCTTGGGGAGGTGTGCACGGAGTTCATTTTTGATTTCGTCTGCCTGATTTTCAAGTTGATATATACGCTCACGACAGGCTTCAACTTCTTTTTCGTTCCCAACCTTTACCGCTTTGAAAAGTACAGGCACCTCGTTTGCACATTGAATGGCAACGCGTACATGTTCTTGTAGAGGCTTAAATGGGGATTGTCCAAATAGTTGCATTAGCGGATTCGCTACGGCCATTGTCCTCGGTCTCCTTTTTCTATCAGCCGATTATTTATACTATGCAGCAACAGAAAATTTACGGCCAATTAATTACTTTTGTAACGAATCACAAGTATTTTTTTTGGCGGAAGGGGGTGGGAGTTGAACCCACCAAGGACGTTTAACGCCCCTCACCGGGTTTGAAGCCCGGGCGCAGCACCGGCACACGTTCCCCCTCCATAATTAACATCTCACTAAGGCATTTTAGGTCCTCGGTAAATTTATGATCCGAAAATTTCTTTAGCAGGCTTAATAATTTTCCTTGAATTGCCATCGCGTTTTGTTAGTCCTGATTTATCAAAAAACTCTAATATCTCTATTGCCATATTACGCCCAATTTTCGACTGATTACGAAACTCAGCAGGGGTGATATTGTCCTCTGTTGCCAATGCTTCCACAATCGTAGCTAGTTCTTTTACCGCCTCTGGCAATAGATAACGGTTTTTTGCAACTTGAATTACAAAGCCCAAGCCAGCGGCGCGGCGCATAAAGGCTATTAACTTATTAGCAGAAATACCTATTATAATTGCTAGCTCATGCAAGGATAAGGGTTTACGAAATTCTTCTTCCATATTTTGCCGTATTTGGAACCAGAGTTTCTTATCCTGTGAACTAAAGCTTGCTTGATGACCGGGCAAGCGCAGTTTTTTATTTGCCACAAGAATTTTATTGTCGGCAGCTAGTAAATTAATTATGGCTTTAAAAAGTGGTAACGAGGGTTTTGGGCTCAGGCCTGCCCGGACGTTGTTCTCAGCGAGACCAGGCTCATCTGGTTTTTCTCGATGTCTTCGTTCAAGTATTTTTAAAATATTTTCAGAATAAGATTTCCACCTGTTTACATTAAATCCCCACCGCTCTTTTTCGACCTCTGAAACAACAATTTCAATATTAGAACAGAGCTTCACGGTGTCCTCGATTTTCATATTACGGCTAAGTGTAAATTTTGAGAGATTGATATCTTCGGAAGAGGTGTTGAGTAAAGATGTTATCGACGCTTCCGGCTCCCCAACCTCCATGGCGGCAATTGTTGCTAGGCGTTCAGTTTTAGAACGACCCCGAGCGGGAGCGAAAGGGTCAATTACTTTACCACCTGCTATGGTACGCCTCGCAGATTGGTCGCGAAGAATTAGGCGATCTCCATGAAATGTACTAATCGACTTGTCGAGGACCATCTGTACGTATCCGGAACTACCGGGGGCAATTTCTTTTCCATCAAGCAAGGCGACACGGGCGTTTACATCTATGGCGCCGATGTGCAGATGGACTGGGGTCCAGTGTTTTAAAGCTCGTAATTCAGATTTAAGCAACTTAATGCGCGTGTCAAAACGACGTGTGGGCGCATGAAGTTTCTCATCCAACAACCAGTCGCCACGACGAATAGTAACTTTTTGTAAATTCGGCCCGGTTATATTAAGAGCACAACGTTGCCCGAACCCCCCGCTATCTGCACTAAGATTTTGTGCATGAATGCCGCGCACACGCGCTTCAGTTCCCGCCGGTGACAAAGTCAATTTATCGCCGATTTGTACTTTACCTGAAAAGACATTGCCGGTGACAACTAGGCCAGCACCAGGTACCGTAAATCGTCGATCAATGGCTAGGCGAAAATTTCCTTTTCGTCGGTCATTATCAAAACCCATCTCTAAGCTCTTCAAATGAGTCCATAGTTCATTTAGGCCGAGCCGTGAAATAGCGGAAACAGGAAAGATCTCGGCTCCTTCAAGACTAGTTCCATCAAGCAAAATTTCAGTGAGTGTGATAACCTCATCAATCCGCTTCGGTTCAACGCGATCAATTTTTGTTATTGCAACTGCGCCCTTGGAAACGCCAAGTAGGTCGAGAATAGAAAGATGTTCTTCAGTTTGCGGCATTGGTCCATCATCGGCTGCAATGACAAGAAGAGCATAATCAATGCCGGTTACCCCGGCTAACATGTTCCGGACAAATTTTTCATGCCCGGGTACATCGACGAAGCCCAACACCTTTTCATCATCAAGTTTGTGATAAGCGTAGCCGAGATCAATAGAAATACCTCGGTTTTTTTCTTCGGGGAGACGGTCAGTATCAATCCCTGTCAGCGCCCTTACCAACAATGTCTTCCCGTGGTCTATGTGTCCTGAAGTGGCAATTATCAAATTATTATCATTTTGTTTAATTGTTTTAAAAAAGTGTCCTCATGATTTTTCTCTAGGCAACGCAAGTCCATCCAGAACGCGTTATCCTGAATTCGTCCAATAACCGGTTTGGGTAATTCTCTAAAGATTTTTGAGAGACCATTTAAACTTTTACCTGAACCCCTCTTCATCTTTAAACTTATTTTTAGCGCAACACTCGGTATTTTCTCCGTTGGTAATGCTCCGCTTCCAATCTGACTTTGGCAGGGTTCTATTTTGATTGAATATGTTTTTCCCAGTTTTGCTTTTAAAGCCGGGATAATACGTTTTGCTGTTTGATGTATTTCGTTTGGGTCACGCGTCAGGAGTCGCAGCGTTGGTATTCGTTCGCATAATTGTTTGGGGTTGGAATAAATTTTTAGGATTGCGGTCAGGGCTGCTATCGTCATTTTGTCACAACGCATTGCCCTCTTCATTGGGTTCTTCTTTATCTTAGCTATCAACTCTTTTCGACCAGCTATTACCCCCGCTTGTGGCCCCCCCAATAATTTATCGCCACTGAAACTAACTAAATCCGCTCCATTTGAAAGTGCTTCTTGGACAGTGGGTTCATGCGGCAATCCAAATTTTTCTAAATTGACCATCGTTCCGCTACCTAGATCAATTACAAACGGGACTTGGTCGTTCTGGGCGATTTTTGCGAGGTCGCATTCTGTTACATTGGACGTAAAACCGGTAACCTCATAATTACTGGTATGAACTTTCATCAGCATTGCTGTCTTTTTGCTGATAGCCTCCTTATAGTCCCGAGCATGAGAACGATTGGTAGTCCCCACTTCTTTTAGTTTTGCACCGGCACGGGTCATAATTTCCGGAATTCTGAATGCACCACCAATTTCAACTAATTCTCCACGAGATACTATTACTTCTTTGCGAAGGGCAAGGCTGTTAAGGATGAGCAGAACCGCTGCCGCATTATTGTTGACGACCGTGACTGCTTCGGCGCCTGTAAGTTGAATCAATAACTTCTCAAGATGAGAATCGCGGTCACCCCTTTTACCA
>DEBE01000111.1:0-283 GCA_002348425.1 Alphaproteobacteria bacterium UBA2964
CAAGACTTTAGAATTGCATAACGGGCAATATCCGTTCTTATCATATCACTGATCCCGAGCACCTGGTTTTATCTTTTAAACTATACCAAATTAAAGCTAAACGGTTTAAACCTATGGGAATTAAAATAGAAAAAATTTCTGGTGCTGTCGGAGCCGAGATTTCTGGTATCCAGATAGAGGATATTTGTAAACACGACTTTAAATTAGTTAATAACGCTCTTTTAGACCACGGCGTCATTTATTTTCGTCGCCAAAATATTAGCCCGACACAACAACTTGATTT
>DEBE01000111.1:652-3542 GCA_002348425.1 Alphaproteobacteria bacterium UBA2964
GCATCCTTATCTTAAAGGACTTCCCGAATTTCCAGAGATTATTGAGATTGTCAAAGAGCCAAGCGACCCAAACAATTTTGGCGACCATTGGCATACAGATCAAATATTTACCCCAGTTCCTGCAATGGCCACGATGTTGTATGCAAAAGAAGTCCCCGTGACTGGTGGAGATACTATGTTTGCATGTATGGAAGCTGCGTACGAGAGCTTGTCTGGGGCGATGAAAAATATGCTGGCACAACTTTCAACTTCTAATCGCTATGACAAAACTGCGGCAAGATCAGACAAAATGAAAAACAAAATTCCAGATGTGGAAGAGCCAACTATGGTGGCCGTGCATCCCTTAATAAGGGTACACCCTGAAACAGGTCGGCCAAGTCTATATATAACCGATCCCCAAACCACAACACACTTCAATAATATGACGCCTGACGAGAGCTTGCCATTAATAACTTTTCTACTTAATCATGCTACCCAGCCTGAATTTACCTGCCGCTTAAATTGGGAGGTCGGAACATTAGCGATATGGGATAATAGAAGGGTTCTGCATATGGCTCTCAATGATTATCCGGGTCAACGCAGGGTTATGCATAGAATAACCATTAAAGGGACAGCGCCGATTGGCCTGACTTAGTCAAACTAACTTATCAAAGTACCTTTTCATGTAGAGTTCGCTTTGCCCTTTTTTGTTTCACGACTTGAAGGTAGTTTGGCGCTAAATAAAATTTTATAAAAAGATTGAGCTTGGGAAAATTTTGTATGGTTGAATTTATAGAGGTCGCTACGGGTTTATCTTTTCCTGAAGGCCCTGTCGCACTGCCAGACGGTGACATACTACTTGTTGAAATTTATGCTGGTAGATTAACCAAGGTAAAACCAACAGGTGAGAAAATAATTATTGCTGATTTAGAGGGCGGACCTAATGGTGCAGCAATAGGCCCTGATGGGCGCTGTTACATTTGCAACAATGGTGGCATGCCGTTTCTTGAAAAAGATAATTTGATACTACCCAACCTATCAACTCTAGATGCCCCAACCGGCTGGATAGAGGCTGTTGATCTAAAAACAGGCGCCTCAGAGACGCTGTATAGATCATGCAACGGAATACCACTCATCGGCCCCAACGATATTGTTTTCGACACCTTTGGTGGGTTTTGGTTTACAGACCATGGTCATACCAGGCGCCGTGATAGGGATAGAGGGGGTGTGTTTTACGCAAAGATTGATGGCTCTCATATTCAAGAAATCATCTCACCAATGGACGGCCCAAACGGGATTGGACTTTCCCCAGATGGGTCCCAACTGTATGTCGCAGAAACACCCACAGGTAGACTTTGGTCTTTCGAAATCAGAGAGCCAGGTGTCTTGCAAAAACAAAAAAGAATTGTACCATGGGAGAAAGGGAAGTTAATAGCATCGCCCGAAGGTTATCATTTATTCGACTCTTTGGCGCTCGACAGCTTGGGAAATATTTGTGTCGGATCGATACCAGGAAAAATTGACGTTTTTAGCGCGACTGGGGAACATATAGATCGCATTATCCTACCAGATATTTTCCCCACCAACATATGTTTTGGCGGCCCGGAGCTCGATACAGCATTCATAACCTTATCATCAACTGGAAAATTGATTTCGATGAAATGGCCAACCAAAGGGCTAGCGCTAAATTTTCCGCACGGCTAAACTCTTACGTGCAACTGGTTGCTAGCCCAAAAGTGAGTAATGGCTCACTGGAACTAAAAAAATGAACTCAAAACCTAAAGAAAGAAATCAACCATCCGAAATTAAAAGTAGTTCAGCAAAGTTCAATAGTCCACCATTCGACGGACCACTTGTCATTTATGAATTGATAGGTCTATTAAACACCACATTTGGTCTGACACATTGCCCAGGACGCAATGATAGGCACTCCAAACAAAAATTATGGAACAGAAACCTTTTGGAAGATTTTTTAGAAATCAGCAATTGGGGTGCAGACGTTCTCATAAGCCTCAATGAGGCTCAGGAATTTCAACAATTAGGTGTTCCAGAGTTTCCAGAGATAGCACAACAGCAAAATTTTGATTGGTATCATCTACCAATACAAGACTTCTCAGCGCCAGGTATTATATTCGAAGAGGCTTGGCTAAAAAACAGGGAAGCGATTCTCGGACATATAGGTAATGGTTCCAAAATAATCATTCACTGCGCAGCAGGATTAGGAAGAACCGGAACTTTCACCGCTAAACTTCTGACTAAGTTTGGATGGGATCCACAGATAGCGATAAACGAAGTGCGGCGGGTCCGTCCAGGAGCAATAGAAAGGCAAATTCAGGAAATGTATATTTTAAATGAAAAACCACTTTGATATCTAATTAGAAGATTACTGATGATGAAAAGAGAAACTTTATGAGGGGCCTAGTCGTCTGCCCACAACCTCAAGCGGCTAATGTTGGCGCCGCAATTTTGGAACGCGGCGGCAATGCTTTTGATGCAGCCATCGCAACCGCCTTTGTTCAAATGGTTGTCGATCCATTCATGTGTGGTATCGGTGGTATGGGAACACTACAATATTTCAACAGCCAAGAAAGTCTTCATGGGATGATTGATTTTCATAGTCGCGCTGGCGCAAAAGTTTCGCCAACGATGTGGGAACAAGATCTGATTGGTCGATCTGAAGTAAATGGATACAGTATGTTTGCTGATTACCGAAGCGAACTTGGATACTCATCAATTATGACCCCAGGGGCTGTCTCTGGATTTTGGGAAACTCACAAAAAGCTATGTAGTTGGGATTGGCAAGACCTACTGGAGCCCGCTATTGATATCGCTAAAAATGGCTTCTCAATAGATCAGCATGTTTACGACTTTTGGACCAGGCCAACGCCTGCAGGAATTCCGAGCGGCGCAG
>DEBE01000021.1 GCA_002348425.1 Alphaproteobacteria bacterium UBA2964
CATCTTGAGATTGCGATATCAGAGAGAGATACCCTTGCCCTTATGTGGTTGGCTCGGGTTTATTCGACAGGGCGAATGAGTTTTCCAAAGGATTCTAAACGAGCGTCCTCTATAGCAAGACTAGTTATTGATGATGTGGCTAAGCGGGCAGAGACTGGAGAGCCAGAAGCTCTCTTTTTAATGGGTACAGCTTATGCTGAGGCGTTGGGTGTCAGTGTCAATCTGAATAAAGCGGCAGAGTTTTATATGCGAGCAGCGGAAATGAACCATACGCTTGCCATGCATAATCTCGGGAATATTTTTGGTGATGGCATTGGGATTGAAAAGGACTTGTTTCAGGCTTCACATTGGTGGAGAAGAGCAGCAGAGAACGGCGATACTATTCCAATGTTGCGATTGGCAGAACTGTATCTAAGTGGAGAAGGTGTGATGAGAGATGTTACGCGAGCTTGTTACTGGATTAAGCAGTCCTCCCAGCGGGGGAATTCGGACGCTGAATTAATTTTCCAAGAAAGATTCGGTGGCGAGTGTATTGAAACGAACTACAATTCGCCGGTTTCTCAAAACATTGTTGATAAGATGTAGCCCTTCCTTTGGTGGATTCTAAATTTGATTTAACAAAAGGAAGATTAGAACGGACCAGGTATGAAATAAAGGTTCGTAAAATAAATACCCTTTTTGCTAGGAAAGATTATAACAAAGCGCTGAATGTTGCGCTGAAGCTTTTAAGAAAATACCCCAAGCAACCCAATTTATATAATACAGTTGGCGAAATCCACCTTAGTCTAAACCAAATCGATCATGCTATTAGGAGTTTTAAAGAAGCGTTGAAACTTGATGCGAATTATTCAGAGGGATATTTCAATCTTGGAAGTGCGTTTGCTCTAAAGGGTCAAACTAAGGAAGCATCGACAAATTTCCAAAAGGTTATTCAGTTAATACCGAATTCTGCTGATGCCTATTTTAATTTAGGATTGTTAGCTCAACAGAGTGCCCAGCTTCAAAACGCACTTAAGTATTTTCAAAAAGCTGTCGGGTTCTCCCATAATATTCCAGAGGCTCACAATAATATCGGAGTAATTTTAAATAGATTGAATGATCCCTCTGGCGCTGTAATAGCTTATAAAAAAGCACTATCTCTGCTACCCGAGTCCGCCGAATTTCACAATAATATTGGGCTGGCTTATGAAAAACTGGGGGAATTAAATCTTGCAAAGAAAAGCTTTGAAAGTGCGATAAGTAATAATCCCAAAATTGCTGAAATTTATAACAATTATGGCAATACACTTCTGGAGAATGGTGAGCTCACCGCTGCAAGACAGAGTTACTTGAAGGCTCTTGAGCTTAACGCCTCTTATACAGACGCGGTATGGAATTTATCAGGGACAGCCACGACGATATCGGAACACATTTCGCTCTTAGAAAACTGTCTTCAAATAGATCGAGACTATTATAAAGCTGAGTTAATGCTTGCTTCGATAAAGGCATATTTAGGTGATAAGAAGGAGTTAAACAATTTACTTGAAACCCCTTTTCGAAATCATCCCTACCTTAGGTCAACCATCTGGTTAATTGAGTTGAAATTTAAACCTCAAATTCATTTTAACAGGTGGCAATTTTATGACTCAGTTTCTGAGCTGACCCAACCCACTCGACCCTTTTATGAATTTGGGGTTTGGAGGGGAGCATCATTCAAGTATCTAATAAAAATTTATAAACAAGGATACGGGTTTGACACATTTACAGGAATTCCCGAAAGCTGGGCTTACTTAGAGAAAGGTAGTTACAGTAGTCATGGAAAGGTACCTAAAATCAAGGGTGGAGAATTTATTGCTGGACATTTTGATAAAACCTTACCCTCATTTTTTTCAAAAGAGCGACCAAAAGCATCTGTGATAAACATTGACTCTGATCTATACACGTCCGCTAAATCTGTATTAATACATGCTCAAAAAATTATTGATGAATCTACTATAATTATTTTCGATGAGTTTCTTATGAATGAACATTGGGAAAATGATGAAAGAAAAGCCTTAGAGGAATTCTGTCGAGAAACTAATATGACTTTCGAAGTTGTTGCTGTATCGCTATTTACAAAACAGGTAGCTGTGAAAGTGGTTAAGTCTTAAATCGTGGAGATAATCCAAGTGCTTGCAATTGACAAGGAGTCATTTTATGAAAACTAACTCCGGGTTATTTTCATGAATTTATTTAAGTCGACTAGTTAAGATAATTTGTTTGTTTAGGAATCGTTTTGGGCCTATTCTTCATTGCTGGTCAGGGCTGGGCCCCTCGCAATTTATGAGTTTACATCTCATGCCTGGCTTTGACCTCTTTCTAGGCAGCAATGCTAGTGAAAGCTCCAAAATTTAACCTCAATTATTTTTAAAATCCTTTGTAAATATGGGGCTGGTGACTGTTCAGATTACGTTTCGGTGTTGATGATGTGAGCAACACTGCTATGACTCCACTTCGAAGATCTGCGTGGTTTAACACCAGCACTATTTAATATCTTAGCTATATCACGCAAAGAATTACCCTCAGATTTAAGACGAAGGATTTCATCGATCGCCTCAGACTCGTCAGGATTTTTGTGATTATTAATTGAGCTCCAAGAAACAATAACTTTGGAGTCCCCACTCTTTCCATCTCGAGTAAGAAAAAAAGGTATGCGATTGTACGTTAGCCAGCGAGTCTGCAGTTTTCTATGAGTATAGCCAGTCAATTCTTTAAGCTCATTGACTGTTAAAAATCCGTTCATATAACCCATACTACAAAAATTGGATTAAGCATAGCTA
>DEBE01000146.1 GCA_002348425.1 Alphaproteobacteria bacterium UBA2964
TAACTCGCAACTAAAGCCGTTAGCGATATGTCCACCATTCCTGCCAGACGCTCCACAACCTATTCTTTGTGCCTCTAAAAGCGCTACGGAAATACCAGACTTGGCTAAATGCAGAGCGGTAGACACACCAGTGAGGCCCCCACCCACAACACAGACATCTGCATGATGATCGCCCTCTAAGGTGGAAAAGTTAGGAGAAGGGCACGCTGTGGCATGGTAAAATAATTTTCCGTCTGCTGGTCTGCGGTGACCTAAAAGCACCTTAGTTTTCATTGGCGATGAACTCTGTTCTTCTGATTTTTTTTTCGAGTTTTAGCAAATTTGAAAATCCTTTTTGCCATATTTACATTAACCTTATAAGTTTTGAGGATAGATACATTAGTTTTTGAATTTTTGATAATAAGTTTTGATTGGGGAAACACCTTGTCTGATTTTGATTTGGTAATAAGGGGTGGCACAGTTGTGAATGCTGCTGAGATCTCAAAATGTGAAGTTGGTATAAAAGAGGGACGCATTGTTGCATTGGGAGAAAGGTTGGGTCCAGGCAAACAAGAGATAGATGCGACAGGTAAATTTGTTATGCCGGGCGGGATCGATAGCCATTGTCATATTGATCAGCGATCGAGCGGTGGAGGCAGAAATGCAGAGACATTTTTGAGTGGCACGCGATCTGCCGCCTGCGGGGGGACAACAACTATTATTTGTTTTGCGGCGCAGGAAAAAGGCGAATTGTTAACGCCAATAGTCGAAGATTATCACGAGCGTGCGAAAGATTCTTGTATAGACTATAGCTTTCATTTGATCATCAGCGATCCAAGTGACGAGGTGATGAATGATGAAGTCCCTAAACTTATAGATCAAGGTCACAGGTCTCTAAAAATTTTTATGACTTACCCTCGCAATAGATTGAATGATGCAGAAATTCTTAAGGTTTTAGAAACCGCCAAAAGGAAACAGGCACTAGTTTGTGTGCACGCGGAAAATCACGATGCAATTATGTATATGACGGAAAAGTTGTTGGCGGCAGAAAATAACAGCACTAAGTTTCATGCTTGGGCAAAGCCACCTCTTGTAGAGCGGGAGGCCGTGCATAGGGTGATAATGTTGTCCGAATTATTGGATGTTCCAATTCAAATCTTTCATGTGAGTTGCGAAGAAGCGGCGGAAGAAATAAGACGTGCACAGCAAAGAGGTTTGAAAATATTTTCAGAAACGTGTCCGCAGTATTTTGTTCTAACAGAAAGGGATCTCGATCGAGATCAACGAGAGGGAGCAAAGTTTGTCTGTTCACCAGCACCCCGTACAGAAGGTGACCAAGAAGCGGTTTGGGATCATGTTCGGTTAGGAACGATAGGGAATGTTACATCGGATCACGCGCCTTATAATATAGATGAATTGGAAGGCAAATTTTGGGCTGGTGATAATGCGCCCTTTAGTCAGATAGCTAACGGCGTACCTGGTCTTGAAACACGAATGCCCATTACCTTCTCGGAGGGAGTCGTTAAGGGAAGGATTGATTTGCAAACATTTGTTGCCGTTACATCAACAAATGCGGCGCGTTTATTTGGATTATATCCTAAGAAAGGGACTATATCCGTTGGCGCTGACGCAGATATCTGCATTTGGGACGCAGAAAAAGATGTCACGATTACTCAAGATATACTGCATCATGATACTGATTATACCCCGTTTGAAGGATTACAGGTTACTGGCTGGCCATTTATTACAATAAGTAGAGGTAAAATAGTCTGGGAAAATGGGGATGTCAGATGTGAGGCGGGTTGGGGAAATTTTCTTGCACGCGATCCATACGATTACATTGAACCACGAGGTGTTTTGCCTACGCCATTCGACCCTGTAGCATTAACAACAAACAAAAAGTAAATAATGGCAAAAGCAACATTTAACGCCGAATTCAAGATCAAAAGGAGAAAATATGAGTAGGGTTATAAATCTTGGTGCTGCGCAAATGGGTCCGATCGCACCTGACGAAAGTAGAGAGAGCTGTGTTTCTCGAATGGTAGATCTAATCAAGCAAGCGAGCTCTAGAGGGTGCAGCTTTGTCGTTTTTCCTGAACTCGCTTTGACAACATTTTTTCCAAGGTATTATGAAGAAGATATTTCCAAAATGGATGATTGGTACGAGAAAGAAATGCCTAACAAAGCAACGCTTCCGTTATTTGAAGCAGCAGCCGATGCGAAAATAGGTTTTTATCTTGGGTACGCCGAACTTACACCGGAAGGAAGGCGCTTCAACACTGCAATACTTGTTGATCAGAATGGGAAAATAGTCGGTAAATACCGAAAAGTACATTTGCCAGGACATTCTGAGTATGACCCAAAGAGACCATTTCAGCATTTGGAAAAAAGATATTTTGAGCCAGGAGATCTAGGCTTTGGTGTTTGGAGACAGCAAGAGGCTATAATGGGTATGGCAATATGTAATGATAGAAGATGGCCTGAAACTTATCGTGTGATGAGTCTAAAGGGGGCGGAGATCATTGTGTTAGGCTATAATACTCCCGACTTGAATACCTCGGGGAAGGAACAGAATCATCTCAGAATGTTTCATAACCATCTTACAATGCAGAGTAATGCCTACATGAATGGTTGTTGGGTTATTGGGACCGCCAAGGCTGGTGTCGAAGATGGCTGCATGTTAATTGGCGGTTCGTGCATAATCCAACCTTCTGGGGAAATAGCCACCCAGGCTGCGACATTAGACGACGAACTTATCACTTTTGCTGCCGATATCGATATCTGTAATATGCCAAAAGATACAATTTTTAATTTCGCGAAACATCGCCGCACAGAACATTATTCGGTCATTACTGAGCAGACTGGTGTGGAGTTACCAAAAGGTCTAAATTGATCAGATGAATTTTTTCAATAGAGGCCGCTTAATCTGGACGATCCATTTGAAAAACTTCATCGGTTGCTGAATACTCCATATAGCCTAGTCGAGAGACGGGTTTATAGATAGTAACATCAACAAAGCCGTCTTTTACTATTTTTGGATCGACGTGTATCCCAACGACTTCGCCAAATATTACCCAATTTTCCTTTCCTTCCCTCCAACAAGGCATCTGAACGCTCTGCATATATTTACATTCCAAATGAATAGGTGCTCCTTTGACCCGCAAAGGTTTGACTAATCTTGATGGTTCACCTTCGAGGCCAGCCTTTGGCATTTCATCTTCTCCATATGGAAGATGTATCGAAGTTTGATTCATAGCTTCCCTTTGCTGATAACTAACAATAGAGCAAACGAATTCCCCAGTGGTTTCCGCATTAACCTGACTATCTTTCTTACCTCGGTCATCTGGCGAGCCACCTGACGCAAACATTACACACGGAGGGTCGGAGCATACGGCATTGAAAAAACTATATGGTGCAAGGTTATTTTTACCATTCGAGCTAATGGTGGAAATCCAGCCGATAGG
>DEBE01000085.1 GCA_002348425.1 Alphaproteobacteria bacterium UBA2964
AAACATTAGATTGTTTGATCCTTTTTGCTGATCTTTTAGAAAATTGACAAAAATCCTTAAACCTTGTGGGGGCCGAGACCATGAAAGATTTTTGGAGGAGGCATATATTGGACTCGGCACAACTAATTCCTTATGTGGAAAATACCGGTCGGGTTGTTACAGATCTCGGTACCGGAGCAGGTTTTCCGGGACTCGTATTATCTATTATTCTTAATAAAGAGGTTGGCCTGGTTGAATCTTCTGGGAAAAAAGTAGCCTTTCTTAAAGAGGCGGCCCGCATTACAGGAGCTCCCGTTTCTATATATCATGGCCGAATTGAGAGTTTAGTTCTTCCTAAAAGTGACATTATTGTTTCGAGAGCTTTGGCGCCCCTTGATAAACTGCTTAGTTTGTCGTTTCCCCACTTGGGGCCGGATGGCACCTGCTTGTTTTTAAAAGGTCAAAGATTTGATGAAGAATTGACCGTTGCCGAAAAAAAATGGAAAATGCGGATACAGTCATTTTCAAGCATTACAGATTCTGGCGGTAAAATTATTTTGATTGAGGATATCAGGCGTGCCTGACCTAAATATCACCCCCAATGTCGCGCAGGGCAGAGTATTTGCGGTGGCTAACCAAAAGGGCGGGGTTGGAAAAACTACTACGGCTATCAACCTTTCTACGGCTTTGGCTGCAGTGGGTAGGCGGGTTTTGTTATTTGATCTTGATCCACAGGGTAATGCATCGACGGGGTTAGGGATAGACCGGACTTCAATAGAACTGGGTAGCTACGAGATATTAATAGACGGAGCAGGTCTTCATGATGCTACCCTTGAAACCGAAATTCCCGGCTTGTTCCTCGTTTCCGCCACCGCAGACCTCTCTGGCGCGGAGTTGGAGCTGGTTAATGCTAATGACCGAGAATATCGCCTGACAAAGGCCTTTGAAGATTGTGGAAGAAAATACGACTATGTGGTCATTGATTGTCCGCCGGCCTTGGGTCTTCTAACACTCAACGCCTTGGTTGCGGCTCAGGGCGTTTTGGTTCCACTGCAATGTGAATACCTAGCATTAGAGGGTTTAAGTCAACTGGTGCGTACCGTTGATCGGGTGAGGGATACCTTCAATTCGAACTTAAAGTTACAAGGGATTGTTTTAACCATGTATGATGGGAGAAATAAGTTAAGCACTTTGGTAGCAGAGGATGTGAGGTCATATTTTGGTGAGTTGGTTTATAATACGAAAATTCCCAGAAATGTGCGCGTTTCTGAAGCCCCGTCGCACGGCCGCCCAGTGTTAATCTATGATCACCAATGTGTCGGGGCCCAGGCATATATACAGCTTGCTAGTGAAGTTTTGAAAAGGGAAGAGGGAGAAAAATATGAATTCACCTAAAACGGGGGGAAATAAATTGGGCCGGGGCCTCTCTGCTCTCCTCGGAGATAATTCTAGGGAATTTTCAATAAATGATAACAAAAGCGGTAAAAATACCCCACAAAAAGGCCTTTCTACAGTCCCTGTTGAATTTTTGATACCTAGTTCCTTACAGCCTCGTCAAATATTTGGGCAAGAAGAGATAGAGTCTTTAGCTGCTTCGATTAAGAAAAATGGAATTCTACAGCCAATCTTGGTTCGTTCCTCAAATACATCTGACGAATTTTTTGAAATTATAGCTGGTGAACGGCGGTGGCGCGGTGCTCAAGTTGCCGGGTTGCATGAAGTTCCCGTTATTGTGAGAGATTTTTCCGATGAGGAGGTACTGCAGGTTGCCTTAATAGAAAATATACAGCGAGCCAATCTTAATCCTATAGAAGAGGCACTTGGATATAGGCGCTTAATAAATGAATTTAAACACACGCAGGATAGTCTCTCAGATGTTGTCGGAAAAAGTCGAAGCCATATAGCTAATATTTTGCGATTATTGTCCCTTCCAGAGTCGATCCAAAACAATTTGAAAATGCGGGATATTAGTGCAGGGCATGCTCGTACCCTCGTCGGTGCGCCGAATGCAGAGGACATAGTAAAGGAGATAATTAATAAAAAATTAAACGTTCGGCAAACGGAGAAATTAGTCAAAAAGTTTAAGAGCCATGTTGGCGGTAAGAAAATTGATATTAGTCAAAAAGACTGTGATACCTTGGCTTTAGAAAAGTCATTATCAGATGCCTTGGGTCTTAATGTTTTAATAGGCTTTAATGGCAAAGGCGGAAAACTTACTATCAATTACGAAAGCTTAGACCAGCTTGACGATATTATTAGTCGACTTACAAGATAAACTACCTTCTTGCCAAGAGTTTAGCCCTTGCCGCGAGGCGCAATAGTTCTTGATTACAAATAACTTCGGGGGGAAACCCAGTTGTTTTGCAATGAATCTCCGCTTGGGTTAAAGATCCCAACGCTTGTTCAAGTCTGCGCGTTGACCAAAGTCTTACTTGTGCTTGGAACGCCGCGGTTTGTTTAAAAAAAACCGGCGGTCTCAGTAATTTCATGGCCGCTGCGGTTGTTGCGCCTTCCTCGATGGCGCTCCCTACCAGGTGCAGTCGCTCAAAGTGTCTGCTCGTCCGTCGGAGCACGCTGATGGGAGTGGCTCCTTCATTAAGTGCTCTCTCCATGAAGCGCAATGATTTTTCCAGATCACCTGAAGCGGCTGCAAATGCTATGTCATCAATGGCCATAGCTGCGCTATCTCCCACACAAGCCATGGCATCTTCTATAGCTATGTCCGTATGCCCTTCCATATATAGGCATAATTTATTAAGTTCAGAACGACTTACCATTCGATCCCCCCCGAGATTTTCAATCAAATAGGAAATTGTATCGGGGGCTGCTTTTAAATTTTCCTTATCAAGTGTTTCTATTATTATTTCTTTGATTGTTTTTCCTTCATCAGAATAGCACCCGATAGCTGCACCGTCTGAAGCTTTCTCGTAACTTGACCGTATTTTAGATCGTGGTGTGAGATTGCCCGCCTCTATAATAACCAGCGCTTCGCCAGGTGTTTGTTCGCAATAGTCAATAATTATCTTTGAGATCGAGTCAGTAACATCCCTCACCCGAACAACACGCCGCTCCCCCGTAAATGAAATGGCCGAGGCTTCGTCAAAAAGAAGGGCTGGGTCGTCGCGAAGGTTATTCGCAGATATTTCTGCGACTCTGAAGGGGTCCGATAAATTGCCGACCATTCCACGGATCAAGACTTCGGCTCTTTCACGAACTAAACCTTGGTCGGGCCCAAACAGTAAAACCGTTTTTATATTTTCTGGTAGAGTATTAATAAACGATTCAATTTTTGTTGTGGCGACTTTCATCTAATATCTTTTTTTGGGTAAATTATCTTTTCAATTGTCCTAGGCACATTTGTCAGCGCCCCTGCGACACGCAGGCGTAAATCTTCCGCAATAGATCGAAGCGCGCGGTTGCGGGCATCACTCTCTGCGCCCAAAGTGGCAAAATCTGACCCCAACATGTTATAACTACTTGTTGAGCTTACTTTACCCTTAAATTGTTTGCCGCTTGCCTTATGAGTTAGGTAAAAGTTGGCCGTTATTTTAAGCTTCGCTCTGGTTGCAGAACCATCTTTGCGAATGTTAAGCTCATTAATTTTTTCATTGATTACAACTTTTAATGTATGCGTAGTAATTCCAGAACGTTGATTTGAAAAAAATCGTTCGAGTAAGAAATTACGAAGTTTTTGACCACTTCTATCCTTAATTTTTAAAATTACTACGCTTGAAAGAGCTTGAGAATTGGCTGCCCCAGTTTGGTTATAGAGGGGACGAAACCCGCATGCAGTGCAAATAACACAAAGGAAACTCATCAAAATTACGACCATTTTATTTTGTTTAGTCATAATATTTAATTGCGCCTTTCATTAACCAATAACTAGGTTAATAATTTTCTTCGGGATATAAATCACCCTATTTAACTTTTTACCTTTAATGGCAGCCATCACTGCGGGTTCTGAGAGTGCTAATGCCTCCGCCGTTTCTTGGGTTGCATCGCTGGGTAGCTCTATTGTTGCTTTTAATTTACCCCCAATTTGAATGGCAATCGTAAAAGTATCCCTGAGCATTAACGCGTGATCAGGTGTTGGCCACCGGGTGTTGGCCAAGGGTGTAAAATTACCCATTATTTCCCACAACTCCTCAGCTATATGCGGCATCATAGGCCCAATCAACTGCACTAAAGTCTCCAAACCTTCTTTTAAAACCCATTGGCTGGCCGAATTCGTATTTTTAACCCCTGATAGTGTGTTAACTAGTTCATAAATTCGTGCGACCGCTCGGTTAAAATGAAAATTCTCAAGATCATCAGTGACCCCTTCGATGGTATGATGAATTTGTCCGCGAACCTGTTTTAGTTCTTTACTAAAAACTTCCGGTGCGGAAAGTTTTTCGTCGGTAGCATTTTCTAAAACAAGGCGCCAAAGTTTATTAACAAAGCGCCATGACCCAGAAATTCCAGCATCGGTCCACTCCAAATCCCGCTCGGGTGGGCTATCTGATAACATGAACCAGCGAGCGGTATCAGCGCCATAGGAGGCGATTATATCCTCCGGATCAACAACATTTTTCTTTGATTTGCTCATCTTTTCTGAGCGGCCGGTCATTACGGGAGTGTCGTCATTAAGGTGTTTCAATACCCCAGCTTCATCAATTCTAACTTCGGAGGGCATCAACCATTCGCCATTTTCTGAACGATATGTTTCATGACATACCATCCCTTGAGTAAAGAGGCCAACGAAGGGCTCTGTTAGGTCGATATATCCGCATTTTTGTAGGGCTCGTGTAAAGAATCGGGCATATAGGAGGTGTAGAATGGCATGTTCTACACCTCCTATATATTGGTCAACAGGCATCCAATAGTCGACGGATGCCTTATCTATTGGAGTCTCAGCGCGAGGAGCACAAAAGCGCAAGAAATACCAGGATGATTCTACGAAAGTGTCCAAAGTATCAGTCTCTCGTTCGGCTGGGCCACCACAAGTCGGACAACTTACAAACTTCCAAGAAGGGTGCCGCTCGAGCGGATTTCCGGGAAGACTAAAGTCGACGTCCTCTGGAAGGCAGACGGGTAGGTCCTCTTCGGGCACAGGCACAACCCCACAATTTGGGCAATTGATTACGGGTATTGGGCAACCCCAATAACGTTGTCTAGAAACCCCCCAGTCTCGCAATCGAAAGTTGATTTCTCGTTGGCCGCGACCATTTTTTTCAAGCTCGTTTGCTACTGCATCTTTAGCTTCTGCGGTGTTAAGGCCGTTAAGAAAGCCGGAGTTTACATGAAGACCATCACCGGAATATGCCATTTGGTTTATGGAGAAGGATTCTGTTTCGGTCTCATTCGGCTTTACCACAGGTATAATGTCTAGCCCGTATTTATTAGCAAAATCTAAATCCCTCTGGTCGTGAGCCGGGCAACCATATATAGCGCCGGTACCATATTCTATTAACACAAAATTTGCCACGAAGACGGGTATTTTTTTGCCAGAAATCAGGGGATGTATTGCAAACATCCCCGTATCAAACCCCCGTTTTTCGGCTTTCTCTATGGCGGCTTCCGTGGTGCCTATAGATTTGCATTCTTCGATAAACTTTTTTAGTTTTTTATCTTTTGCAGCCAATTTAATGGAGAGGGGGTGGTCTGCGGAAATGGCGCAAAAGGTTGCTCCAAATATTGTATCATGCCTGGTTGTAAAAATTTGTAGACGTTCGTCACTGTCTATAAGATCAAACCAAATTTTCATACCTTCCGACCGTCCGATCCAATTCTCCTGCATGATAGGTACTTTTTCGGGCCACTTTTTAAGTGTTGTCAAACCTTCGAGTAAATCTTCTGAAAAGTTGGTGATTCTAAAAAACCACTGATCAAGCTCCCTCCGTTCTACTGGCGCACCCGAGCGCCATCCGAGCCCATCTATAACCTGTTCGTTTGCCAACACAGTATTGTCGACCGGGTCCCAATTTACAGAGCTTCGTCGTCGGTAAACCAAGTCGTGCTCCAGAAATTTAAGAAACATCTTCTGTTCTTGTAAGTAATATCCTGGATGACAGGTGGCTAGTTCCTTCGACCAGTCGAGAGCTAAACCCATTTTTTTAAGTTGAGAACGCATTGTGGATATATTTGAATAGGTCCAGGTTCCGGGATGAACACCTTGTTCCATTGCTGCGTTTTCGGCTGGCATACCAAATGCATCCCAACCCATAGGATGAAGGACATTGAAGCCAGCTGCACGTTTGTAGCGAGCCACGACATCGCCCATTGTGTAATTTCTGACATGCCCCATGTGAATTCGTCCGGATGGGTAAGGGAACATTTCTAGGACATAGTACTTGGGTTTATTTGGGTCAATTTCTACATTAAAACAGCGGCTTTCTTCCCATCGGGCTTGCCACTTAAGTTCCGTTTCCTTGACGTTGTATCTGGCCGGAGTGGTTTGGCTTTTCATCTTTAAAATTTCTTTTTCAAAATGTTATCTATTTCTGTTGCCCGACTAGAGGAATTTTCACATGCTGAGCTATTCCTCGCAAGTGATGAGATCGCCTTGTCTAAATTTTGAATATTCTGGCGCGAATTTATTTTACCTTTGACGATGCTATACGCAGTTGACGTGCTCGTGCGAGGATTTTGTTTTCCAAATTTAGAGCGGTGTCTCTGGAAACCACACCTGTTTGCCAAGCTGTTGCTTTTAAATTTTGTCGATGAACGGCTACTCGGATGCCATCAGCGCGTAGTTGTCGGCCTAAGATATAGACACTCAACTTGTATCGCTCGTTTGGTGCCTCCGGCGGTGAATACCAATCCGTAATGATGACGCCGCCAAAAGGATCGGCGGAGGCCAATGGTAGAAATGAGATCGTGTCTAGCGATGCGCGCCAAAGATAACTGTTAACCCCAATCCCGCTTCCTTCAGCAGCTTTTCTTTTGTTGCCCCCCAAATTGAATAGATCAATACCGTCGCTTCCAAAAATCTTTCCTTCTTCTTTGGCTTGTTTTTCGAGCTCAACGTCGGAAAAAACTTGACCATCCTTGGTAAGAACGGGAAATTCCTGCTTAATTGGGCCACCACAGCCTTGTATGGTAATTAAAAACGCGGCCGCGGAAATTAAGCGCCCTAACTTAGACCTATCCATAAAGCCTATTCTCCGAAAAATTTCCTCTACGATATCTATTTTAAA
>DEBE01000026.1 GCA_002348425.1 Alphaproteobacteria bacterium UBA2964
GTCAATGGTTCATAATAAGAACACGAAAAAGAGAACTCTCATCAATCTAAAGTCAGTTGATTCATATTACCCGCTTTTTGGCTCTCTATCGCTAAACCGCAACGGCCGACTTAAAAACTTTTTGGAGCGAAAAGATGGTATTTGGGGCGCCATTGCCGAACAAACAGTCCTAGAAAGATTAAAAGCCAAAATTGGTGATATTGTTAGGATTGGGAATGCCTTTTACCGCCTTAATGCCGTCTTGGTATCTGAACCAGACAGTATTGGAGGTATTCGGGCAATAACACGTGGACCGCGTCTTATGATATCGGCAAAAAGCCTGAATAGTACTGGTTTGATTCAGCCAGGCACTCAAATATCTTATCATTATCGATTGAGGTTGCCAAAAAACTATTCTCTTAAAGAGTTCAAGAATGCTCTTTCCAAAGAATTTCCTAATGCCGGCTGGCGTATGCGTGATAGGAATAGCGCAGCACCTAGCACCGAACAATTTATCAATTACACAGCACAATTTTTGACGTTAGTGGGACTTACCGCACTTCTTATCGGCGGAGTAGGCGCAGGCAATGCAATTCGTGGTTACCTCGATGGTAAAATGAGAATTATTGCCACTCTGAAATGTATTGGCGCCAATAAACGTCTGATCTTTATGATATGGCTTTTAGAAATAGCTATCATGACCTTAGGCGCCATAATTATTGGCCTTGTTTTAGGATGTGCAGCTCCCGCACTTATCTCCAAGGGATTGTCAGGATTGCTGACCATACCCTTAAAATTGGGAATTTATCCGGGCCCGCTTCTCATAGCCGCCACCTATGGCATCCTTGTTGCCGTACTTTTTTCAATGCTTCCGCTAGCTCGTGCCTGCTCAGTTAAACCCGGCAACCTATTTCGGGATAACATTATACCAATTAAAGTTGGCTTTAATTTACCTATTAATTGTGTTACCATTTTATCTCTCATAGCCCTTGTGCTGTTAGCTATATTCACTTCACATGATATAAAAATCGCATCAGGCTTTATAGCTGGAACGGCAGCAGCCTTTCTATTATTCTTTGGAGCCGGGCATACCATTATTAGATTTTCTAGAATTATTGGCACGGTAAAAAACGCGCGCTTGCGACTTGCTCTCGCCAATTTAAACCGACCCGGGTCACAGACAGCCAATATTGTACTTTCCATGGGACTAGGTCTTACAGTGTTAATTGCAGTTGTAGTGGTAGAAAGCAATATCAAACGTCAAATTACCGAGACAATGCCATCCACAGCACCGGGTTTTTATTTTATTGATATTCAGCCTCACCAAATTTCTACTTTTAAAAAAATAGTGCAACAAACCAGACCAATAAAAAAAATTATTGAGGTCCCAATGCTTCGAGGCAGGATAACCCACGTTAAAGGGGTTCCCGCATCGAAAGTCAAATCTGCATCTAATACTGCATGGGTTTTGCGCAGTGATCGCGGATTAACCTGGAACCGACACCCTCCCGAAGGAGCAAAAATTATTGATGGATCTTGGTGGAATCAGGATTACAAGGGCCCGCCACTTGTGTCCTTTGATGCCGGGGCTGCAAAGGGAATCGGCGTTGGCATCGGTGATAAAATCACAGTCAATATTTTAGGTCGTCCAATTACAGCAACCATTGCGAATCTGCGTGCCGTAGATTGGAAATCCTTGAGAGTCAATTTCGTCATGGTGTTTTCTCCGGGTGTTATTACAAATGCCCCGCAGACGCATATTGCTGCTATCCACCTTGACCCTAAATATGAGAATGCAGTGGAAAATGCCGTTACGGAAAAATTTTCTAATATTAGCGCCGTGAGAGTGCGGTATGTGCTTCAGGCTGTCAGCAGCCTGATGGATCGTATTGCCGGCGCAATCCAGATAACCGCTCTGGCGACAATTTTAGCTGGAACAATGGTTCTGGCAGGCGCAATAGCAGCTGGTCAACGAAGACGTATTATAGATTCTGTGGTGCTAAAAGTACTGGGTGCACGAAAACGGGACATTGTGCTGACAATGCTTATAGAATTCATATTTATCGCGTTTCTTACAGCACTAATTGCTGCTGCCCTCGGAACATTGGCAGGTTGGGCGGTGATTAGCACCATAATGAAGGCAGAATGGATACCCATATTCGATGTTGTTTTATTAACGACGTTTGGCGCCACGATTTTTATGGTGAGCATTTCAGTTTTAGGGACCTGGCGGGCCTTGGCCCAGAAACCGGCAGCTATTCTTCGAAATGAGTGATTGCATAGACAATTAAATATTTTATGACTATTGACAGAAGGTCTTGATTTCCCCGTTTCAATAACCATACTAAGTTCGAAAATATAAATCATCTTAAAGAGGGTTATGATGGCATTTGGAACAGAACGTAAAGCGGTATTTACTGGCAGCGCCGTAGATCAGGCCGCCTATGATGAAGGACTGCGAGCCTATATGTTACGGGTATACAATTACATGGCTTCTGGGCTTGCATTAACGGGGATCGTCGCACTTGTAATTGCACAAATGTCAGTAAACTTTAACGATGCGGGTCAAATTACTAGCCTAACACAACTTGGGCACACTCTTTTTAATACTCCATTAAAATGGGTCGTTATGCTCGCACCACTAGGCCTCGTTTTTTTCCTAGCATCAAAGTTGCATTCGATGTCATTTTCCGGCGCCCAAACAACATTTTGGATTTATGCAGGGCTGATGGGTGTTTCTATGGCTACCATTTTCATGACCTTTACTGGCGCTAGTGTTGCTCGCGTGTTTTTCATTACCGCCGGAACATTCGCAGCAATGAGCCTCTACGGATATACAACGAAGAAAGATCTTTCAAAATTTGGTTCGTTTCTTTTTATGGGGCTGATAGGAATTATCATAGCTTCTCTGGTAAATATTTTCCTTGAAAGTTCAGCCTTACAATTTGCCATTTCGGTTATTGGGGTACTCGTATTTGTTGGCCTTACTGCGTATGACACACAAAATATTAAAAATGAGTATGACGAATATCATGATGAGGAAACGAGTGGTAAATTAGCAATCTCAGGAGCTCTGCGGTTATACCTCGATTTTATTAATCTCTTTATTATGTTGCTGCATCTTTTCGGAGATCGCCGATAACTAAACCTAGCTAATAACCTAGAAAAAAGGGTGCCAAACGGCACCCTTTTTTATAGATACAGTTGAAGAGTGTAAAACGATTAGCTACCCAGTTGCACGAAGGCCTGCAACATCAGCCTCTTCTTCCAAAATTCGAGTAATAATTCTTCGAGCCTGAATACCCCCTGCATCCTGATTAAAATCTACCTGCTCCGGTAAATTTTTCTCAAAAGCCCTCAGATTATTTTGCTGAGAGCCGATAACTGCCAAATCTTCTAAAAACGCTGTATGAACCTGGCGATAAACCAGTTCTGTTACAGTGGGATCATCAATTTGAAAGTTGTGGGCCTGCGCCCAAAAATAATGAGTTGTTGTCTCAGTTTCAGGCGTTATAGCATTTAAATTTCGCATGGAAACTCCATGCGAGCGATCACCATCAAATGCACCAGTATTCGCTCGCGCACCCCCAACATCTAAACGCACAAATGCAGGCGGCGTAAATTCAATAATCTGCCACCGATCGATATGCTCTTCCGGAGTAAAACCACCCGCCTTTTGTATAAATGGCGGCGCCGGACTATCTGGTATCAGCCTAGTAACTCTTATCAGATCACCTTCGCGCATTGTCTTGATAGGGTTTGAAGCTATAGCATCGGTACCTAACGTTGTGGGATGGACAAATTGCAGGTGTGTAAGATCGAGGAGGTTATCGGTAAGAAGTTGATAGTTTCCCGGCAAATCAAGTTTTTCACCTTTAGCCCGCCAATTAGGGTCATCAAGCCAATGAAAATCTTCGATTTTTTCCGGATCTGCAAGTTTAGGATCGCCCATCCAAATCCAAATCCAGTGATATTTCTCAAAAACCGGATAGCTACG
>DEBE01000245.1 GCA_002348425.1 Alphaproteobacteria bacterium UBA2964
CGGACGTAATCCGGAGCACATGAAGATTTTACCAGCCTGCATGGTAATTATTGCTGAATCTCGTGAAGCAGCTCGTGCGAAGCGTTTAAAACTTGACAGTTTGGTTCATTATGAAAGTGCGATAGCCTCTCTTTCCATAGCGCTTGGAACTGATGCTTCAAAATTTGATCCCGATGGTCCTTTACCCAATAATATTCCTGAGACAAATGCAGGACAAAGTAGCCGCGAACGTGCGATACGCGCAGCGGAGGAAGATAATCTCACGGTTCGACAACTGGCACAAAGGCTAGGCGGACATTCAAGTCTTTGCCTGCTCGGTACACCGAATGAAATTGCTGATCAGATGGAGGAGTGGTTGATGACCCGCGCAAGCGATGGTTTTACTATCCAGTTTCCATTTGTACCGGAAGGATTAAATGACTTTGTTGAACAATTGGTTCCAGTGCTGCAGGCGAGAGGTCTTTTTAGAACAGAATATGAGGGCACGACGCTTCGTGAAAATATGGGATTACCGCGTCCACCTAATCAATTTTTCGGCGATAAATTAGCTACTTCGGATCATGCTCATTAAATCCCGGATCGATTGGATATTTTCAAGGTCATCGATTGCGGCGGTTAGTTCATCGACTTTTCGGTCTGACAGACAGTCAGATGCACATATGCGCAATTTTTCCTTTAGTTGCTCCGTCGATAACGGGTTTTCAGGTGCACCTAAGGGGTAATCGCAACTAGAACGGAGTTTTCCTCCACATTTTGTGTCTATTTCAGCTATTGCCTGACCTGTATCAAGAGAATCGTCAGGGAGAATCTCAACACGTTCTGCCGCAAATTTACTGAGCGCAGGGTTTTGATAAATTTCGGGTTCAAATTGATCTAGGGTAACCCTACGATCCTTCAGAAAGATTGCCGAAACATAATGTGCGGATAGTAACGCTTCAAACTTCGTTTTGTATGTTGAAAAGCCCCCATGCATTTTAAATGGGGTTTGATTGAGGTAAAGGCGAACCTTGGATACTTCTTCGAATGCAACATTTTCTTTTTGTACTAAATTATATAATGCAGTGATGACTTCTTGTAATGCCGTCGCAGAAGGCCACATTCGGAGTGCGATACGTTTGAGCTCCCAGTCCCGGCCAAGCTTACTTGTGACCTTGTTTGGTAATCCACCGTTTGCGTAGGTATTATATAAACCCCCATCCTCAGCGGTAAGAAATTGTGTAGTTGCTACAAAATTCTGTTCCGCAAGTAAGGCAGCCATCAATCCGGATAAAGCAGCCCGACATTGATGAAATTTTACGGTTGGTGTTCCCCAAGCAGCGAATGTACCCGCTGACTGGCTTCCAGCTAACCCAAAAGTTCTCGCCATGGTGTCTGCATCAAAGCCTCGTAAATTGCCAACGGCCGCTCCAGCTCCGAATGGACCGATAACACCAGGCCCGTGCCAACCCTTTTTTCGAAAAGTTGGATAGTCGAGACCGATGCCGATACGTGTTGTTACCTCAAAACCTGCTGTCAGGGCAGCCAATAATGCTGCTCCATTAAGGTCATCGCGTTCCGCAATAGCTAGCGCCGGAGGGACAACCTCGGGGGTAATATGCGTGAGGGTGGCGCGGTGAACGTCACACATAGTTACTGCCGTTATTAGATAGCCATTCATCATCGTGGCGCCGGCTAGCGATAAATATTTGCCTCCAATGACGCTGTTCTCTTCTGACTGGCCGAGGGATGATGCCAGTCTGTGAAGTTGCGTGGTCTCATCCCCTCGGTGTCCGGCTAAAGCACAAGCAAGAGAGTCTGTAAACAAGGCGCAACTTGCAATTTTAACATCAGTTGGTATTTGTTCGATTGTCAATGAAGCTGCGAAATCGGCGAGTTTTTCCGTAGTACTCTGCGTCATTTAGTTGTTCCTTGCCATGGATTGCCTGGAGATTTAATGTTCTCGGTGTCCATTCGAAAATGCTGTTGGTTTATAATTTTTTTCTTAAATTGATGAATTTCTTGAACTCTTCCTACTAAATTGCTCCTTCGGATCACCTTCTATAAGTTAGTTTGCACCTAATTTACATCTATGTTTTATAGTAAAGCTTTTTATAAAATTGTCTTGGCTAAAGTGTGAGGAAATAAAGATGTTAACCGGAAATCAATATCTCGATAGCATCCGCGATGGTCGTCGGGTCTATATTGGGAAAGAACTCGTGAAGGATGTCACAACTCATCCGGCTTTTTCCAAGGGTGCAGAGACGATAGCGAGCATATATGAACGCAAAGCTGCAAGCGAAAATCGTGATGTTATGGTTAGCGAAGAGGGCGGAGAGGAATTCTCCACTTATTATTTACAGCCGAAGTCGAGGGAAGATCTGGAACGGCGTTATGAAACGCATCGTCTTATCGCGTCCTGGACGCAGGGTTTCATGGGGCGCTCTCCAGATAATTTTCCGAGTTATCTATCAGGTCTTGCCACCCAGCCGAAACTCTTCAACGATTTGAGACAGGGCACTGGTGACCTGCTTCAATCTTACTACAGGAAAGCGCGCCGGGAGGACCTCTATATGTCGCATGCCGTAACCAATCCTCAAGGTTCTCGCCGTGCCGGGGATGAAATGGACGTTGCAGGGATTGTTTCCCCCACATTACGCGTGGTTGGAGAAGATGATGAGGGTGTTACGATCAACGGATTGAAAATGATTGGTACTGGCTCGGTTTATTGTCATGAGACTTGGGTTGGTAACTTGCAACCCGTACCTCCCGGTCAGGAGGCGGAGACAATTACCTGTGCGGTGCCGCTAAACATGGAAGGTGTGTCTATTTGGTCGCGTAAACCATATGAATTATCGTCAGGTCGTGAGTTTGATGCTCCCCTTTCAGCGCGATATGATGAGACTGATGCGGCTATTCTATTTGAGAATGTTAAAATCCCTTGGGAACGGGTATTTTTACACAATAACGTCGAGATGACGCGTGAAATTTATTTTCGTACACCCGGTCATTCCCTGGCTAACCATCAGGCTAATATAAGATTTGTCGAAAAATTGCGTCTAATTGTTGGCGTTGCCCACAAATTAACAGAGTCGAATAAAGCGGGTTCTATTCCCGCAGTTAAAAGCACCTTGGGTAAACTCGCAGCACAACTAGCTTCATTGGAGGGAATGGTAAGAGGGCAAATTTTTGACTGCGAAAAAATGCCGGGAGGTTTTGTAACCGTTAACAGGCGATTTATGTACGCAGCATTACATTGGTGTTCAAACAATCATTCTAAAATTTGTGATGTAGTCCGGGAATTAATGGGTGGCGGCCCTATTCAAATGCCAGCCGACTCATCGGTCATGGATGACCCGGAAATATATAAAAAGTTCCAGGCTTATTGGTCTTTACCCGACCAAGATGCCAAGGAACGAATGAAATTAATTCGTCTGGCTTGGGATATCTTAGGGACGGAGTTCGCCGGGAGGCATATGCTCTATGAAAAATTTTACGCCGGCCCCGGCTTTGTAATGGACCTTTATAGCTATCAACTCGCTGGATGGGACGCCTTAGATAAAGTCGTTGATGATCTAATGGCGGGGTATAATCATTCTAAATGAAATAATGATTAAAACCCAAATGGATCAATCTGATCGACTGGTCACTTCGAGTAGATGGTATCCGAACTCCGTTTTAACTGGTCCCTGCACCTCATTAACTGGCGCACTAAAAACGACTTTGTCAAATTCAGGCACCATTTGACCAGGGCCGAAGGAACCAAGGTCGCCGCCGTTCGCTCCTGATGGACAGGAGGAATGTTCCTTAGCTAGGTTGGCAAAATCAGCCCCCTCCGCAATTTTATTTTTCAGGTCTTCACAAAGTTCCTCGGTATCAACTAGAATATGTCTTGCTTCGGCTTGGGCCATTGTCAAACTCCAAAAGTCTATATTTTATAAATTTAAAATGATGTTGATAGCTTGTTAGTGTATAAGGTTCAACAGTGGATAGACAATAAGAGTTATTTAAATCCACTTATCTAAAGCTAGTTTTGTTGCAACGTCAGATTTAAGGGTATTGTAAAATTTTAGTTCCATGATCAAGCTTCCTAAAGAAAATTTGCGTGATTATTTGAACGATATTCGCCTTGATATTAAGTTCAGATGGGTGCCCTTTCGTGGGTATTATCGATATCGATCATATAAATATTTGAAAACAATAGACCCAGAGATGGGCCTTCTTAAATTTTTAGTAGATCCTAAAAGAATCTGTTTGGATGTAGGGGCAAACCTTGGTCTGTTTACTTATTTTCTGTCCCGTTACTCGCCACATGTCTATGCATTTGAACCTAATCCAATTCCACTACGAATCCTGAATTATGTAGCCGATCAAAATGTCACTATTAACCAGATGGCATTATCTAACGCCACAGGTGAGGTAAACTTGGTAATTCCTAAGGGCCGCAAGGGTTGGTCCAACAACGGTGCGAGTATTGAACATGAGGATGGGTACCAGCTGAAAGTGCCAGGGAGTAGGATTGATGATCTTAGAATACGTGATATAGGCTTCATAAAAATTGACGTTGAAGGGCATGAAATGTCTGTTCTTGAAGGGGCAAAAGAAACTTTATCACGAGATCGCCCAAACCTTTTTGTTGAAAATGAATTCTCGCATGCAGGTGAAGGGGTCAATAACGTTTTTGATATGATGGAGACTCTTGAATATGACGGGTTTGCATTGATTGATGGGGTGTTACGTAATAAAAACCAGTTTCTGGTTGATGAGCATCAAATTAACGCGAGGCAAGGACAATTTGGCAATTATGTCAAAAATTTTATCTTTATTCCCAGATAGATAATCCGACGTTTCAAGGTTTTTTTAAATTCTAAGAAAATGAAATTGTGAAAGTAAATATGAAAATTCAGCTTTACTATGCACCAATTACTTGTGCTTTAGCCCCGTATATTACACTTACAGAGGCCGGTGCGGATTTTGAAGTAATTACATTAAATTTTTCTGAAAAAGAGCACATGTCTTCAGAATATTTATCAATCAATCCCAAGCATAAGGTTCCATTACTCGTTGTTGATGGAACGCAACTAAGCGAAAACGTCGCTATTCAACAGTGGATTGCGAATACATTTCCGGAGGCAAAATTATTACCTCAAGATCCTTGGGAGCTATTACAGGCTATTTCACTAGTCTCTTGGTGTTCGTCCGGCATTCATCCCTACCTGCGTATTATAAACGGACCAATAAAAGTATGTGATATCGAAGGAACAGAGGAAAATATTCGGAAACACGCTTCGGAGCATGTTTATGAGTGTTTTTCTATTGCAGAGAATCTCCTGGAAGGGAAAGAATATTTCTTTGGCAGCATGACGGCACCAGATACTAATTTTTACTGGTGTTTTCGAAGGGCAAGTCAATTCAGTCTAAATCTTTCGAATTTTCCAAATTGTCAATCACACTTTAATCGAATGGAAAATAGGCTAAGTGTACAAAAATTATTAGCTTTCGAAAAAGAAGTTCAAATGCAATTCAATGGTTTAACTTAAAACCTCTAGTTTTATTTTTAATTTGGGTTTAGTTCTTAGAAATTCTAATAATTAAGGTGTTGGGATAAACAATGGTATAGGTTTACGCCTGTGAAAAGGTAGCCGCTTATATTCGCATTTTTAGCGGCAATAACATCGCTCTCTTTGTCACCGATCAAGAAACTGTGATCAGTATCAATCTGCCAGTTATTAATAAGTTTTGTTAGCATGCCCGCGGCGGGCTTGCGATAGTTGCTGTCTTTTTTGTATTCGGGAAGTGTTGCATCCGGATGATGCGGACAAAATTCGAAGGCATCGATGTGAGCCCCAATTCTTTTGAGGTCAAGGTTCATTTGTATGTGCAATTTTCTAACATCATCCGCACTAAAATATCCTCTACCAATACCCGATTGGTTTGTAACAACGAAAACAAGATAGTTATGATTGTTGGCTAACTTAATTGCGTCCCGTGCACCAGGAATCCATGCGAAGTTATCCCAGTCGTGAACATAACCATGATCCACGTTAAGGGTTCCATCCCGGTCAAAAAAAACTGCTTTCCTCAGTTTGCTCTTCATTCCCAAAATTTTGGCTGCACTCTATCTACAATAAATGGACCGTTATACTCTATATCACAGTACTTAACTTCGAGAAGGAATAGATTCTTTATGCTTCGACGTCTACTAGTCGGTTTGATGAGCAAAAGTATTTTTCGTGCTTTACAGCATCGGGATTTTGTTATCGTTGAAGGTGCAGGCTGGTTGGCGGGAGCCGGGGTCTGGTTTTACCGTATAGGGTTGGCTGTATTGGCATGGGAACTCACCAAGTCAGGCTTATGGTTAGGTGTTATTGCTATGGCGGAGGCAGGACCGGGAATTGTTATTTCGCCAATTGCGGGGGCATTAGCGGATCGTCATGATAGGCTTTTAATGGCACGTTTTGTTCAAGCTGCGATGATGGCTGTAACAGGCGTTCTAGCATTCTTGACGCTTGGCGGCTTGATTAATATTTGGTTATTATTGGTTTTTGCACTGTTGCACGGCTTTTGTGCTGGTTTTTGGACGCCTGTGCGTATGTCCCTGGCACCTAACCTTGTGCCCAAGAGGGATCTATCAGCTGCAATTGCAACCCATTCAATTCTTTTTAATTTAGGAAGAACTGTCGGCCCAGCGTTGGTCGCCCCGATATTGGCGGTCTGGGGTGTGGGCGCAGTTTTTGCTGTAAGTGCTGTGGCTAATTTAATTTTTTCGGTTGCACTTTTCTGGGTCAGGATAGTGAACCCTGATCGTAAAGCCGAGAAAGGTCACTCGATGCGAAGCCATCTTGTGGAAGGCCTGAAATATGCGACTGGGCATCCAGTTATCAAGTATTTATTTCTCAATATGGTATTTGCATCACTTTTGCTGCGCGCATACATGGAATTACTCCCTGGAATGTCGGAAACACTATTCGGGCATGACCCGAAGGAGGGTGTACCAATTTTAGTGTCTGCTGCAGGTGTAGGTGCGATGGTGGCTTCGCTTTTGGTCGGAAGTTTAAGGCGAAGCAATCAAATACTTAATTCGTATTTTATCTTTGTTTTCGGCACCTTGATTTCGTTAACGTTCTTTGTATTGACAGCGAATTTCTGGTTTGCAGTTTTTTGTATGATCCTTCTTAGTATCTCTCAAGTGGGCGTTAATATTGCCGGTCAGGTCACTGTTCAAAGCACAGTGCGTGGAGATTTGCGGGGACGTGTCATGTCGCTATGGGGTTTATTAAACCGTTCAGGTCCAGCTTTTGGTGCGTTGGTCATCGGTGGTTTATCGGGTCTTTGGGGTTTTGCTTGGCCTATATTAGTTGGGGTTGGCGTTTCTGCTATAGTGGCCCTATTTGTTTTCTCAAAAAAAGAAGATATTAAAATTGCAGCATCTGAAGAGGAACAAAATGTTGCTAGTAGATAAATAAACAATAGTTAGAGCTTTTTTCGGATTTTAAGGAATATCGAGGATATCTTTTAAGGGGTAAAACTAAATTATGGAAAGAAAATAAATGGAATATCTGCATACTATGGTGCGTATAAGGGATATCGATGAGTCTTTAAATTTTTATTGTAATCTTCTTGGTCTGATCGAAGTCAGCCGTAAAGATAGTGAGAAGGGTCGATATAGTCTAATTTTCCTTGCTGCACCGGACGATGCTGAGGCCGCAAGCCAAACGAGACGGCCGACTGTCGAGCTAACTTACAATTGGGATCGTGAGGAATATGAA
>DEBE01000188.1:0-4037 GCA_002348425.1 Alphaproteobacteria bacterium UBA2964
GAAATTTTAGCGGAAACGGCAACCAAAATCATCAAAGACAATGGGTTTGATGATAAAATATCCATTATACATAAACATTCAAAATTTTTGAGTATAGGAGTTGATCTTAAACAAAAAGCTGATGTTTTAATCGCCGAATTAGTTGATGCGAGTTTACTAGGAGAAAAAATTATACCAGTAGTAAACGATGCTGTAAAAAGGCTATGTAAACCAGATGCCATTGTAATACCCTGTGGTGCAACTGTTTTTGCGGCGCCATTTGAAAGTGAAAAAATTTACAAGGAAAGTCGAGTTGACAAGGTTGCGGGTCTTGATATCCAGCTTTTTAATAGAATAAAACCCAGAATGTGTTTGCAAACCGACCTTTCTAAATTTCAGTGGAAAATTCTTAGTAAACCAACTGAAATTTTTAAATTCGAGTTTCCTTCAAAAAACTTTGTTCCGAAGAAACATAAAGTTAAGTTGACCCCAAATACTGATGGCATGGCCCATGGAATTGCTTTGTGGTTTGATCTCCAATTGAGTGAAGATTTTTTTATATCAACTTCACCCTTCGGCGCCTCAACACATTGGAAACAATCAGTGTACCCACTATCTAGTCCAATGATGGTCAAGAAAAATAAACCGATAAGTCTTTTTGCATCGTACACCGAAAATCAGATCAATGTTGAATTAGATGAGTAATCTATCAATTAGGTGTTAAATTCTGGCGCCATCTCTTCAGAAAAACGATGCATTTGTTCCTTTACCAATTGTGGTTATCAGATAGCGTAAAATAGCCAAATTTCAAAATTATTCGCCCGAAGTTTTATTAGTGTTTTTCCTACAAGTATATTTCAACAACAGTAGAAACTTAAAAATAACTCTCAGCGCTCCATCAAGACAAAGAGTAAGCCACTTGTTCTGGCCCTTTAATTATTACACGCTCTCCATTTTCAAGATATCTATATTGTTTGAATGTCCCTGATTTTTTTGAGCGTACAATAACTGCTACAGATTTTTCTTCTCCAGCATATTCAGAATGTATTAGCCAAGGCTTGACTACATCGACATCACCTGGGCCACAGTATTCAGAATGGGTCTCTTTAGTCAGGAAACGACCATCAGGTTTCTCTTCAGAGTCAAAGTGAACAATCCGCTCTTCTCCCGAAAGCACTCCGTATATAGTCCAAGCCGAACCATGGTCATGGACCATTGCAGACCCGCCAGGGTTTTTAATCAATGCATTAATAACAAAACCATAATCCTTGTCTTCGTAAAATAGAAGATTCTGAACACGATCCGTTTTGGGATTGTAACCAGTTACCGGCCAACTCTTAGCGTGTTCTTTTAACTCAGAATTTGCTATAAGTTCTTTGAGATATTCACGGCAAATTTCCCATCTTTCCGGTTCAGGAATACCATCCGCAAAGACGCGACGCATCCTATCAATAAACGCCTCTACTGCTGGCAACATTGGCTTCGACACATCATCTCGCATTTTACCCTCTTCCTTTATTTCGTGCCATAAATTGGCGCCGGATTTCGACCATGCGGGCTGCCATCACAGGGTCAAAGTCTACTTCTGTCATAGGCTCGGGGTCCCAGTAATTATAGTTGTCTACACCACGAACTAATGCAGCGGATTTTTTTCCGTCCACTGGATCATACATAGTTTCCCGTACATGCGTGGGGCAATAATGTATAGAATAACCAATACGCCGATAATCGGCATTATTAGGAAGCGATGAATGCACTGTACACTCATGGTGGATAGAAAACTGGCCCGCCTCCAATGGCATAAAAACAGCGTCATTTTCATTTACGTTTTTGGTATTTTGACCCCGTGCGAGAACATTATGTTCTTGGGGGTTATTGTCAAACTCAGTCTTAACTTTATGACTGCCGGGTATACAACGAATGCAACCAGACTCTAAATTACTTGAAGAGAATGCTATCCATGCAGTCACAGTCTCTTGAGGCTCAATACCATAATAATATGTATCCGCATGCCACGATACAAAGGTGGGAGATTTTGGTTCCTTCACAAAAAATGATGAGCCCCAACACAAAATATTTGGTCCAATAAGGTCTTCTACAGCATCAAGAACTCGTTCGTTTCTAATGACACGACTAAAAAGACCGAATGGTAGATGGGATTTGAGTGTCAGACTCTCCTGAGCAGAATTACCAGTAAGGGTTTCGTAATCTTCAAGACATTGAAGACACTCTGCAGCCTCCCTTTGATTTAGTGCATTCATTGGAGAGATAAAACCATTATTTTTAAAGCTCTCAACCTGTTCTTCTGTAAGATGTTTTGTCATTTTTCTATCCATTCTTTAGAGATACGGATGATAATTTCTTTGTCCATCGATACTCCTACTTCAATATCACCATTGTCAATTTGAGAAACGCCTCATAACTTCAAGAAATTAAAAACATATTAGCAGAGGTTCAGGCAGTGGAGAAACAGCTTTACAACAAAATAATTATAGTTACAGGCGCCGCGGGTGGTTTGGGTGAAGCAATGGTAAAGGCTCTAGTCAACGCGGGAGCAATTGTTGCAGCGGTAGATATCTCACAGGAGCGTCTTGAAGGATTGAGGGATAACTACGGTTCCGAAAAAGTAATGCCTATAGCGGCAGATTTGAGAAATCCAAAGGTATGTGCCGGGATAGCCAAAAAGACTTTCGATACTTTTGGCAATATTGATGGTTTGGTCAATAATGCCGGAATAGGTTTATCAACAATTCGTGAAAATTATTATGTTGACAATATAAAGTTTTGGGATGTTCCAGATGAACGCTGGGATGCCATTTTTTATGTAAATGCAAGGGCACCTTTCCTCATCGCTAAATCTACCATGCCATATTTCTTGAAGCAAAAGTGGGGTCGGATTGTGAATGTCACCACGAGCATGGATACAATGATCAGACGCGGATGGACACCCTACGGCCCCTCCAAAGGCGCCCTCGAAGCACAATCTTCTTGTTGGGCAAAAGACTGCGAAGGTAGTGGGGTTACGGTTAACGTCCTTGTGCCCGGGGGCCCTGCGAACACTTCAATGGTGCCAGCGGCGTCGTCACCTGATCGTGAATCGATGGTACAACCTGATGTTATGCAAGAGCCGATTTGCTGGCTCATGTCGCGTTCTTCAGACAATTTCAATGGCAATCGTCTCACAGGAACAGGATGGGATAAAAACTTGCCACCAAACCAAGCTGCTGAAAATGCATCGGCTCCGGCGGGATGGCCCGGAGCAGGCCAACAAAGTGTTTGGCCAGACCTAAAGCCCACATAGGTTAGAGTGGGTATACAATAGAATCCGGTATTCGGTGCGTATCGTATATCACAAGTTTTTTACTGAATTTCAAAATACCGGCTTGTTCTACAATGAGATCATCATAAGTGGCTGCCATTAACAACATGGTATCGCCATCAGGTGAAGTCTGGTAAACCACAACGTTGCTGCGGGACCTGTAGCCATCCCCTGTATCATCTACTAATGCGGGACCTATTATGTGTCTGATTACCCTAGGGGCAAAAACGGCTGCATGCTGAGTTGCTGTTGCTCGATCAACCAACATACCCAAAGATTCAAATCGCATAACACCTAGTTCCATGCCACGATTATAATTATCTCGAGATACTACATTATACAGGCACTTATCAGTAAAAAAATATGGCCACTTTTCCAGTGGCCCATCGTCAATTGACGAAATATAATCAAGTTGTAATCTCTCTATTCTGCGAAGTATGAGATCATTGGTTACGGGTGACACTTCTTCCATTTTCTTCATCACTTTGTGCCACTTTCATGACCCATAACATCACGATATCGCATATAAAAACCACGTATAAGTGACTCTGTTACCAAATGGTCATTAGACTCACAATCAGTCCCTCCAATTTCAAGAACAGCTGATTGACCATTAGGCAAACCGGTAAGACCCAATTGGCTGAACTCCAGAGCCTCTGCATCGTCTAATGTAACATAACCAGCAGAACCCATAAGATTAGCCTGACGAAGCCGTAAATCTCTCATCTCTTCGTCATCA
>DEBE01000188.1:4424-8597 GCA_002348425.1 Alphaproteobacteria bacterium UBA2964
ACGTGGCGTGTCGCAAGCGTATTGCATTGGGCTTGGACAATGATTGAAGGGAATAATGTTTGAATTGATAAGGTAATGTTGTCGGGAAATTCCATACGCGGCTTTATGAGATCATGATCAGTGAGAGTGAAGTCAGGAGCGGCTATACGGACTCCACCGGTATCCTCCTTCCCCTCCTCTGTTCCTTTAGCGGTCATGAGAACCGAATGGCCTTTACTATCATCCACCAAACATTTCGACTCTTGATCAAGCCTAAATAAGCCAAACGAAATTAAAAAAAGGTGTAAGATACCAGCATGATAGGGATCCTTCAGATTCTCCATCTGAAGTTTCCAGTTACAATCTATTACCTGCCGTTCATAACCCACTACCCTCAAACCACGCCCATCAAAAATTCGAGTAAAATATTTTTCCATATTCTTGCCTAAGTAGGTCCTAAGCGGCGCAACATCCTTATCAAAACTTGCAAAAACAACACCATTTAGGGTTTCAACGCGTAAACTTAATAGTCCGTGTTTTTGCATATCAAAATCTGGGTTAAGACCTCCCTTGCCATTTATCCCCCTTTTAAATGGCATTCCCGTCAGCACACCATCAAGAGTATAAGTCCACTGATGATAGGGACACATTATTGCAGTCCCTGTATTACCTGAAAGTGACTGACAGAGTTGAGCTCCACGATGAGCGCACCGATTTTCAACAACCGAAATATTTCCATCTTCTTTCCGGATCAATAGAATTTCGCGTTCACCGATAAAGTTACGTCGAAAATCTCCGGCTTTCGGAATCTCACACTCTAGCCCTACATAATTCCACGTAGGCCCATAGAATATTTTTTCTAACTCGTCGGCATAAATCTTAGGACTTTGATAAACCTCAAATGGAACACGGGTAGTACCAGCATCAGACCAGATATCTTTTTCAATTTTATCTTGGTTATCAATACCATCCATGTTCTAACCCTAATTCAAAGAACTTTTATCAATAAAGTTACCCAAGCAATCTTAAACCTTCAAGTCTGGCAATTTTTAAAGAGTCTATTCATTATTTTCGACCCCTAAATATTTAAACTCCGTTCGTCAACGTCTTCTGGTCGAACGATATAATTTAATGAAGCCGAACCAGGAGTGAGATCGGCCCAACCACAGTCAAATTTTATGACTGCCATAGAGGCCGTCGACAAACTGCCGCCACCCTGAAAGAAATCTTCCACGCCACATAGCTTTTCTACCAAACAATCTAAACCCGGATTATGGCCTACTAACATGCAGTAGCGACAATTGTACGGTTGAGCTTGCACGATATCGAGCAGCGTTTCTAAACTAGCCGCATATATTCGATTGTTAATTTGTATCTCATTTTCATCCAAAGAAATGAAGGCAGCCAGCCCTCGAGCAGTAGATAGCGCACGGTTAGCGGATGAACAGATAAGCCTTTCGGGTAAAATTCTTTTTTTTTTAACCAACATGCTATGGCCCTAGTTTGTATTAAACCTTTATCGGTAAGTAAACGGTCAAAGTCTGCTTTACCTCCTCCACTCTCAGCTTGACCGTGTCGCAATAATAAAAGCAGTCTTTTCATTTGGTTTTCCCAACTAATTATTTAATTTTATACCAATTATACAATTTCAAAGCTAATCATCGCACCGGTTTTTGTTGACGGCAGGCCAGAGGTCTATGAACATTTAAAAAAAAGTCTTTGTCTTATAATTTAAAAGAGAGAGTTCCATGGGAAAATTACGTCATATTGCACTTTCTGTTAAAGACCCGGAGGCGAGTTGTGAATTTTTTAAACAAGCTTTTGATATGTTTGAGGTTGGTAATTCCGGAACCGGCACTAAATATTTAACTGATGGTATAGTAAATATCGCTCTTTTAAATAGAAATGGTAAGCCCCTCGGTTACAAAGGAGAAGAACCATTCTTTGGGTTAGACCATTTCGGAATTTGGGTGGACGACATTGATAAGGCATGCAAAAAAGTCGAAGCTGCAGGTGCTAAACATATTATGGGTAATAAAACCGGCGACCCTAATAGTTTTTATGAAATAAAGTATCGTATGCCAACGGGTGAAGTGTTTGACATTACCGCTGGAGGCTGGAGAGGCGCTGTAAAAGACGTGATACCGGCCAATGATTGATAACAAAATAATGCAGGTAGAAGGGATCACGAAATAAAAATGGTTGTTAGTACGGATCTCGCACAGGCTTGGCTGGATGACGGTTTTGTTCTTATTCGAGGCGTTTTCCCGGAGGAAATGATTAATTTACTCCGTTTAGGAACTAAGAAAGCTATGGAGGACCCCGGCCCTACCGCCAAAGAATATGCAGAGGAAGGTAAAGGAAGATTTTTTACTGACCACCACATGAGAAAACGTATACCAGAGTTCAATGATTTTCTCTCAAATTCATCTGTAAAAGACATTGCCGCTGGGCTCATGAACACCAAAAAGCTTAATCTATTTGATGAACACTTGTTGGTTAAAGAGCCGGGAACCGAGAACCCCACATATTGGCACCAAGATCTACCTTACTATGAATTATCTGGTTCTCAGATTATCTCTCTTTGGATACCAATGGATCCAACAAGTGCAGAATCTGGCGCCATTAGTTTTATACGAAACTCTCATAATTGGGGTAAAATATATCAGCCTATTAGAATTGGGCTGGGTGATTTGGTAAAAGAGGCAGAATATTTTGACGGACCTGCTCCTGATATTGAAAACGAACCCGAAAAATACGACATAGTAACTTTTGATAATCTGGAGCCCGGAGATTGCTTGGCTTTTCAGGCAGCCGTTCTACATCACGCCTCTCCAAATATAACCAAGAGCGAACGCCGCAGAGCTATCTCTATTCGGTTTGCCGGCGACGACGTTACGTGGCAACCCCGTTCATATATTCCCTCGGTACCAGATACACCCGATCTCGTCCCCGGCGGACCAATTGATTGCGAGCAGTATCCTTTGGTCTGGTCTAAGGATTAAAGTTTCTTTAATTATTTAATCAATTTGACCATCGAGTCGTAAACATTAAAAAAATACAAACAAACGAGATTCAATGCTTTGTCGCGGTGCAGCATCATCGTTAGTCAGTGGGTCGACAATTGCTGTATGGGGTGCAAAGCGTGCCCGGCCATCTGTTTCAGAATCGTAAGATTTTATTAACATCGCTTCGTTTCTTTGCATCATTGGGAAATAATACCATTTTTGATCAGGATTATGTGTAAGCCTATAGGTTTCACCAATTCGTTCAGCAGCCCGTCGTTCAGTTGCTATCAAATTTTCCAATGCCACTGAGCGAGCATCACAGATGGCTAGAGGATTTTGCTCTACTACGCCCTCGATCGAGCGCCATACATTGACTATTGCAAAACGGTGTTTCAAAAACTCTGCTGCCTTTTCCTGACCATACCAGTCCTGCACCCGCACTGGTCCAGACTTAACGGTGTAGTCATTATGAGCCCGCTGAACCGGCTCACGCACTTTCTTGACTCTGCGAATACCCTCGTCCCCTGCCCGGAGAGTATGATCAAAAACAACCACCTTTTTAGCTGCTAGTTCCTGTATCAGGAAAACCTCGAGCTCAGCATTATAAATATCTTCGATTTGTCTTTCATCGTAAAAATCTGTTACTCCAGTCTCCAACTTCACTAAAGCGAAACCCTCTCTGTCGAGAGAAAGCTCAGCGGTCAATGGGCGCCCATTTGTGATGGAGACCATTTTGGTTTCATATTCGCCGATATGCTCGGATTTTCCTCCACCCGGAGTAGAAGGTACATTTACGGGTTTAATACCAGTATCAACTAAAAAGTTAATACCCGCCTCAATCATTTCGTCTTTTTGTTTTGGATTTACTTGCACCATGGCGAAGGTCCTTTTGAGACATGGTCGAACATTCTAATATAGTAATTGATCAAATTTCAAATACACGATCAACCTGTTTTTCGGAGATACTTGAGAATTAATGAAAAAAATTACTAATGGATTATCTTACTTGGAAACCTTACTTTTCTCTTGGGAGTTTGTATTGTTTTTGGTATACGGCTAATTATGGAGCCAAATTGGCTTCGACTTTGCAACCTGAATGCCGCAATAGCTCAGATGGTAGAGCAATTGATTTGTAATCAATAGGTCCCGAGTTCGATCCTTGGTTGCGGCACCAGGTTCCTAGTTT
>DEBE01000177.1 GCA_002348425.1 Alphaproteobacteria bacterium UBA2964
AATTTTAAAGGGGAACTATAGTGAATAAGAACGATTTAGTTGCCAATGTTGCTTCGAGTGCAGGTCTTTCAAAAGCTGATGCTGCTAAGGCCTGTGATGCAGTTTTTGAATCAATTACGTCTTCGCTCAAGGGAGGTAATGAGGTTCGTCTTGTCGGTTTCGGTACTTTTGTTGTAACGCGTCGTCGTGCATCAGAAGGTAGAAATCCTCGTACTGGAGAAAAGATTCAAATTCCTGCTTCAAACCAGCCTAAATTTAGGGCTGGTAAGGGTCTCAAGGAAGCTGTGAATTAAGTTTAAGGTTACAAACGCAAAAAAACACCGGTCGCCTTTAGGCGGCCGGTTTATTTTTTTATTAAAAGCTTTTTTTCGTAGTGTAACCATGTGATAAAGAAAAATATGAATTAAATGGGGGCGGTTAGCTCAGCTGGGAGAGCGCCACGTTTACACCGTGGATGTCGGCGGTTCGATCCCGTCACCGCCCACCATCCTTCATTATTTAGGGCCTGTGATGCTCTTAAGGTTTTCCCTATGTTTAACATTCAAATATTTTCAGGTTTTGCATTTGTTGACTAAGACCATTCTTTTCTATTTCTTTTTTTTCTGGAATTATTCTTTCTAATTTAATTAAAGTAGGACTCATGGCTCAAGATTTTCTTTCCTTTGTAAATCAAATTAAATCGGAAAGACCCGACGAATTTGTTTCCGTGTCGGGTGAGATTGATCCGGCGCATGCTATTACTGCGACCGTTGTTAAAACCGAACATGAAACAAAAAAGCGCCCGGTGTTTATTTTTGAAAAGGTAAAAGGTACAAATTTCAAGGTTATAACGAATATACATGCTAGTCGGCATCGCCTGGCCATGTCGATGGGTGTAGCCCCGCGTGAAATGCAGAAAAAATTTCTTTATGCAATGGAAAACCCCATTCCACCGAAAGAAGTAAATACAGGTCTGTGTAAAGAAGTTATTCTTACTGGCAACGAGGTTGATATGATGGCTCTTCCGCAGGTGGTCCATCATGGGGATGACGGTGGGGCTTATATTACAGCTGCAATTTCTTTTGCTAAGGACCCTATTACCGGCATTTATAATTGTGCCTATAACAGATTAATGATAACGGGTAGAAATACCACATCCATCCATTTGACTTTAGGAAAACATCTTTGGGAATTTCATCAAACCGCTACTGCCCAGGGTAAGCCGTTACAAGTCGCTTTCGCTATCGGGGTACATCCAGCTATCGCTTTAGGCGCTTTATCGATTGGTTCTGTAGATGAAGATGAAACGCATATTATGGGTGCAATACTTGAAGAACCTCTTGAAATGGTCCGATGTGAGACGATTGACGTGTCCGTTCCTGCTCAAGCTGAATTGATTATAGAAGCGGAAATTTCTCCTGTAAAAACGGTTGAGGAGGGTCCGTTTGGAGAATTTACTGGCTACAGCCTTGGAGCAAGAGATAGAGAAGTGGTAGAGGTAAAGGCAATCACTCATAGAAAAGATGCATATTTTTATGATATGAACGTTGGGCATTTGGATCATATGCTGCTTTCGACCATACCTATGGAAGCTAACCTTTTTCGAGCTGTGCGGTCCATGGTTCCAAGTGTAAAGGCCGTTAGGGTGCCAAGCCCGTTTACCTGTTTTGTCTCAATAGAGCAACGTCTAAAGGGACAAGGTAAAAATGCTATAATGTCGGTTTTTGGCGCAGATCTTTACATTAAGCGGGTAGTAGTGGTGGACCATGATGTGGATGTGTTTGATGACCGACAAGTCAATTGGGCGTTAGCGACACGAAGTCAGCCTGACAGAGATTTAGTTTTAATAAAAAATGCACGCGGGTCGGATTTGGATCCGTCGACAGCTGGAGATGATGGCTTTACTTCAAAATGGGGTATAGATGCTACTGCGAAGCCCTTACTTAAAGAATTTACTCCGAGGCATAAATTTTCTGAAGGGGTTTGGGATAGCATTGATGTTAAGTCTATTATCAGATAATTACTAAAATGGTTAATATTGCCTGCAGTTTCGATTTAGTTGCAGCTGAATATCCATCTAAAATTGTACTCAAAAATGAGGATCGTAATTTTACTTGGAAAGAGTTGGACCTTAGAGCAGGCGGGGTTGCCTCTTATATCAGGTCAAAGGGTTTACTTCCTGGTGCTCGGCTAGCGGTTTGTCTGAAAAATCCAATTGACACCATCATTGGAATTTTGGGTGGACTGAAAGCAGGTTGTGCAGTCACACCATTTAACCCTCGGTTAAAGAATGAAGAACGGGGTCAGATTTTGGCCCTTTTAGAACCTTCAATGGTTCTCACGTGTATTCCAACAGACCTAGTCAACTTACCAGCTATTGAAACTGGTTATGAAGACCCAGCGATTATCCTATTTACTTCAGGCAGCACCGGAATTCCCAAGGGGGTTGTTCTTTCACACCGTTCTGTGAAAGTCGGGCTCGATATTTGGAGTAAATCTGCTTTAAATTTAAATTCAAAAGATGTTGTATTGTCGGTGTTACCACTGGCACATTCTTATGGTTTGTTTGGTACAGTTTTAGCCCCCTTACAAAATGGATCTTCAAGTGTTTTAGTTGAGCGCTTTGACGCAGAAGAAGTGGTTAATAAGATACAATCCAGTAAAGCAACCATCTTTTGTGGTGTGGCTACAATGTTTCGACGGATCTTAGATTTGAAAAACATTAATTCTCAGATGTTTTCCAGCCTTAGATTTGTAACAAGTGGTGCGGCTCCTTGTCCATGGGACCTCTCTCTGTCTTGGAAGGAAAAAACTGGTCTGAGGATTATTAGGGGTTACGGGATGAGTGAGTTATTTCGTCCCATTTGTTATTCACCAGATGATAATTTAGAGACACCTGATTCGATCGGAAGAGCGGCGATGGGCGTCAAGTTGAAAATTGTTGATGAGAATGGAAATAGGGTTAAGGAACTACAACAAGGAGAGTTATGGATAAAAACTGCTTCTTGTATGACTGAATATTTAAATAATCCCGATGAAACCAAAGCTGTAATGAAGGATGGGTGGTTCTTGACAGGAGACATTGCTTCCATGAATTCAGAAGGTCTGATTAGTATCGTGGGACGAAAGAAGGAAGTTATCCTTCGTGGTGGGTACACTGTTGGGGCTGGCGAAGTTGAGGCGGTATTAAATAGTTTTTCGGACATTGTCGAATCAGCGGTTATTCCAATACCCGATCCGGATTTAGGAGAAGAGATTTGCGCTTTTATAGTTTTAAAGGGTGACGCTAAATGTCCCAGGGAAAAAGTGATTGAATTTTGTAAGTCGCAAATGGCCGCCTATAAATACCCTCGAGTGATTGAATTTGTAGAGAAGCTACCAAAGAGTAGTACCGGAAAGGTTTTAAAATCCGAATTGAGGGCTTCTTCATATCGATCGTAATATTAACATCCGGAGAAATTGAACACTCATGCTTGAATTATTTGGAGGACCGACTTCTACCTGTTGTTGCAAGGTTCATCTAACAATTATTGAAAAGGGTCAGGAGGTCATAGAACGGGAAGTGAATGTTCATGAACATCAGAATTTAACTGAAAAATATATTGAGATTAATAGGGACGGCATGGTCCCAACTCTAATCCACAATGGATCAATACTGGTAGAGTCCAGTGTCATTATGCGTTACCTTGACAGAGTTTTTCCTGCACCCGCATTAACACCTAACCTTCCAAATGAAGCTATGAGAATGGATTTGTTAATGAAGGATTTAGACGAGAAATATCACAGTGCGATCGCTTTTCTATCATTTTCCGAAGCTTCGAGAGATGCCGCTGGTAATTTAACAGACGCCGCCAAACTAAGGCTAAAGTCTTTCGATAAAATACCCGAACCCAAAAGAAGAGAGCAGCGCCGCCTATCTGTTTTATTAGGCTTAAATTCTGAAGAGGGGCGTTGTGCTTGCGGGTTTCTTGAAACCATGATCAAAGATATTGATGCGGCTCTTCAATTAGGTCCTTATCTTGCAGGTGAGTGCTATTCTCTGGCTGACGCAGCCCTAACACCCTATGTTCACAGGCTGTGGCTTCTTGGCTGTGATGAGCTTTGGACCAAATCGTATCCTAGTGTTGATGAATGGTATGCAAATGTTAAATCGCGTCCTTCCTTCTCTGAAGTATTCACTAAACATGAAGAAGTAACTCGTGGGCGTTATAATAGGGAAAGGAGTATAACATTAGGCACTTGGAAGAGATTTAAAACTTCTCTTGATTCCATCGGTGATAAACCTGACGATATGGCCTCTCGATTGCCGGCTCGAATATGGGGTGATAGGCATCCTAAAGTTTTCAATGAAAAAATAAAATAGACGAAAAATACTGAATATTAACCTTTAAGCAACTTTGAGGGTATTTCTCGATTTTTCCGCATCCTGTAAATATTGATTCATTTCTAATGTACATTGGCCGCAGCCGGGTTCCACACCACATCGTTTGAATACTAGTTGTGCATCGCGAATACCGTCCTCTTTAGCTTCCTGGACTTTTTTCATATTTATTGCGTTACAAACACACATATACATTTCTATTAGGCACCATCTGCTAATGATAATGATTATCACCATTAATCTAAAATAGAAAATTTTATTTAACAAGAGAAATAATAGGAATTGAGAATGACTATTATTCTTAAAGCATTGTTTTTATTGCATTATTTTGTAGTCAGATAAAAAATAATGTTTTAACATAAAAAAAATCTGATTAAAAAGGAATTTCTCTATGGATGGCGATGATGACGTGAAGAAGCAATTAAACCTGATTTTAAAAAATGAATTAACAGCTATTAATCAATATTTCCTGCATTCACGTATGTTGAAAGATTGGGGTTTTCTCCGATTAGCCGAAAAAGTTTACCAAGAGTCTATCGGGGAAATGAAACATGCCGATCAACTCATAGAAAGAATTTTGGTCTTGAATGGTTTACCAAACTTACAGGATCTTGGAAAATTGAATATTGGTGAGAATGTTTCTGAAATAATTGGTGCCGATTTAATTTCAGAAGAGACCAATCAGAAAGCATTAAAAGGCGCAATTGTGGTTTGCGAGAAAGCAAGGGATTTTGTTTCAAGAGAAATATTTGAGAGAATTCTTGAGGATACTGAAGAACATATTGATTGGTTGGAAACTCAAAATTCTCTTATTGGGTCTACAGGGTTGCAGAATTATCTTCAGGAACAAATGTTTGAAGAGAGCACTTAAATAACGATTTTTGTTTATTCAAGGTGACTTTAGAATTGAAGACCCCTACTTGAGCGTTAATCCGATATTGCAATTAACACATTATCAATATCAGAAAGAAAATGTTTGGCGTATGGCGCTGATTGTTTGAGCATTTCCAAACGCGCCTTTCCTTCTGGACCTATGCCTACTCCGGGAGGAGCAAGGGTTTGATTGCGTTCAATCATTGAGGAATAACTTAATTTAAAATCATTTAGGTTTTCTACTTTAAAGGCGAAGTGGTCTGGTCCGGAGCGTGCAATTCCAGTATTGGCATAATTTGTAATATCCCACTGAGCTAAAACAATATTCATACGGCCATCTGTTATATAAAAGTTGTCATCATTTCCGTGCCTATTTACGAGTTTCAAATCTAGTATATCGCAATAAAACTCCGCACATTTTTCCGGATTTAGGGTCCGAATGGCAAAATGTGAGATATATCGATCCTGATGCCATTCTCCTTGGGTATAGATATCTTTTTTATTATTTTTATCTACATGTGAAAGGTCAAAGATATTTCCGTCCGGGTCGTGGGTTGTTATACCAGCGAATGGTCTATTACTCGGACGTCTTAGAGTTTTTATCTTTGGAAAATTTCTATCCATCCGGTCGAGTACTTTATGAATGTCTTCAACTTCCACGCCAAAATGATCTAACCCTCCGGGTCGTCCCGGGCGTCGAGGGTTAATGTTTAAACCGACATATCCATCACCAACTGTAACAGCACTTTCTGGACGTGAAACTTTAGGAGACTTCATACCAAATAAGACCTCATAAAACCTACCCAACATGGCGTAATTGGTTGACATCATTGCAACGTGATTAATCTTGGTGGTCATGATAGCCTTCCATTGTTTTACTAGTCTTATTTCTTAGTATTTCATTATTAAATAAATTTTAAAACGACGATACGTTGTGAATTAGAAAGAAATAATCATGATTTTGTATTTGAACGTAATTGTTAACTTGAGAATGGTTTTTCTTTTATTATTCAGACCTTCAATGGCCAAAAAATTTGTAATATAATTTTATTTGGCTGGCTTTAAAAAATAGATCTTAAAAGGTTTGTGATACTATGATCCGTTTCGTTCTCAATGGAAAAATGCACGGTACGGGCAATATCTCCCCAACTATGACTTTGCTCGACTTTATCCGGAGCCAAACAAACCTGACTGGCACTAAGGAAGGGTGTGCCGAGGGCGATTGCGGTGCTTGTACCGTTGTCCGCGTTAGGGATAATAAATTTGAAGCAGTCAATTCATGTCTCTTGCAGCTCGGTCAGTTAAGTGGGTTTGAAATCGTTACAGTGGAGGGTCTAGAGAAAATTAACGACGGTAGACTTATTCCGATCCAAAAAACAATGGTTGAAGAAGGAGGCACGCAGTGTGGCTTCTGTACCCCAGGCTTTGTTATGGCTCTTTTTGCGTTGGGGCAATCCGGCGAAAATATTAACGACGATGTAATCCACGATGCTTTGGCAGGAAACCTGTGTCGTTGTACAGGTTACAAACCAATCGTTGAATCGGCACGTAAAGGGTGTGAAAACAGAATTGATTATAAGCTGGCTCCAATGGTCTTAACTCCGGAAAAATATGAGTTTAATGATCAAACCTTCTTTTTACCAAAAACCCTAAAAGACTTGGCCTCTCTGAGAGCCTCCCTGAAGGATGCTATGTTGTTATCGGGCGGAACTGATTTGGGTCTATTGGTTAGCAAAGAACGGATTATCCCTAAGACAGTTATATCTACGGCGCATGTTTCTGAACTTCAGGAAGTAAAGGAGACGAAGAAGGAGTTAATTCTTGGATCTGCCGTTAGCTACACAAGTTCGCTAAAATTCATAAATCGATTATATCCATCCCTTGGACAACTGATTAGCCGCATAGGGTCAAGGCAAATTCGAAACATAGGGACCATAGGAGGAAATATAGGTACCGCATCACCAATCGGCGATACTCTTCCCGCTCTGATTGCGCTCAACGCTATTGTTACACTTTTCTCTCTGGAAGAAGAACGTGAAATTAGATTAGAGGATTTTCTTGTTGGCTATAGAAAAACATGCCTCAAGAATGGAGAAGTAATAAAAAATATTAAAATACCCAAGCTAACGAAAAATGAATATTTTAAATCCTATAAAGTCTCCAAGAGATACGATCAGGATATATCCTCTGTTGTAGGAGCATACCGCCTTAAAATCCAAGCTTCTAAAATCTCTGATATTCATATTATTTATGGAGGCTTAGCCGAAAAACCTTCTAGGGCCATTAAAACCGAATTATCTCTGAGACAAAAACAATGGAACGAAGATATTGTGTGTGACTCTGCTAAAAATATACCAAATGATTTCACGCCAATCAGCGATCACCGAGCAAGTTCAAGTTATCGTTTACGGGTTGCTTCTAACTTATTGGTTAGACTCCATCGTGATATAACGGGTGAAGAGGATGCGTCTGGAGTTGTAAAGGTATCATGAGTTCCTCAGAAGAAATTAAAGGAGGAGTACATAAAACTACTTCGCATGATAGTGCTCGGAAACACGTTAACGGGGCTGCAATTTTTATTGATGATATGCCAAGTTTTCCTGATACTCAGGAAGCTGCGTTATTATTAAGTCCCTACGCGCATGCAAAAATTTTAGAAATTGATATTACGCAAGCTTTAGCGTCTTTAGGGGTATCGGCGGTCATTACGGCAAAGGGCATTCCTGGAAAGAACGATATAGCACCTGTATTCAGTGATGAGCCCGTCTTGGCATCTCAGATTGTCGAATATGCAGGTCAACCGATTGTCGCAATTTCTGCTGATAGTTACGATAACGCGTTTGCAGCAATTAAAAAGGTTAAAGTCGTTTATGAAGAATTAATACCGGTGCTGACAATTCAGGAGGCTTGGGATAAAGAGCAATTCACTTATGAGCCTGCAAAGGTTGAAACCGGGAACGCAGTAGAGGCAATAAAAGCAGCCGACTTTGTGCTTAATGGTGAAGTTAGCTGCGGTGGACAGGATCACTTTTATTTGGAAAGTCAAATTGCATTAGCTATTCCGGAAGAAGACCAAGCAATGTTGGTGTATTCATCAACGCAACATCCAACAGAAGTTCAGCATGGGGTCAGTAACGTCTTGGGTATACCCCAAAATGATGTGACTGTTGAAGTACGACGAATGGGAGGAGGGTTCGGAGGCAAGGAAAGTCAGTCGACAATAATTGCCGCTATAGCAGCGTTATTAGCGGAACATTGCAGGACGCCGGTAAAATTAAGACTTAGACGTGATGTTGACATGATCGCCACGGGAAAAAGACACGATTTCTTATTCAAATATCAAGTTGGGTTTAATGAAGCTGGAGAAATCGGAGGCGCCATTATAGATATGGCCGCAAGGTCAGGTAATGTAGCAGACCTATCGGCGGGAGTATTAGGACGTGCGCTATGTCATGCTGATAACGCATATTTCATTCCAAATGCTTTATTCAGGGCGTGGCCATGCAAGACAAACACTGTTTCAAATACCGCTTTCAGAGGATTTGGAAGCCCTCAAGGAATGCTAGTCATTGAAACCATTATTGAACACATAGCCCACGAGCTAAAAAGGCCTGTTGAGGATATAAGGTCAATTAATTGGTATGGCGAAAAAAATCGTAATGTAACACCCTACGGTCAGACCGTGACTGATAACATTATGGCTCAAATTGTTGACCGCTTGGAGGTTGAGGGACACCTGCATGAAAGGCGGATGGCAATAGAAGA
>DEBE01000246.1 GCA_002348425.1 Alphaproteobacteria bacterium UBA2964
GCATGTTAGTGATAGGGTTGCAGTAATGTATTTGGGTAAAATTGTAGAAATTGCGCCTGCAGATCAAATTTATTCGAACGGCCAGCATCCCTATACACGTGCATTGCTATCTGCAGCGCCCGTGCCGGATCCAACGCGCAAGGCGGAACGCACTGTGTTACAGGGTGACGTCCCGAGCCCAATCAATCCGCCTACGGGTTGCAGTTTTCACCCACGTTGTGCATTTGCTCAAAAAATTTGTTCCGAGGAAAAACCTCGTTTAGTTCAAGAGGGTAGTCATGGGGTGGCCTGTCATGTATTTGGCCCTGGAGCGACGGTAAAGCCGAATTAAAAAATTTTTGTTGTAAAATAAGGAGAGAGTTTAATGGCAAAGTTACGGCATATTGCGATAAGTGCCAAAGACCTGGAAACTACAGCCCAGTTTTATGAGAAGGCATTTAAAATGGAGAGAGTCAGACAGTCGGATGTTGCTATTATGTTATCAGACGGTGTGGTTTCTCTAGCTATTCTGCATTTACGCTCAAATGATAATGCTCCTGATGAACGGGGGCCTGATTATATTGGACTTCATCATATGGGTTTTCTTGTCGATGACGTCCCGTCGGCGAGTGAGTCTGTTGAAGAAGCCGGGGGCACCTATCATGGGCAAATTAAAAATGTAGGTGATGGACCAGAATTTGAAAGAAAATACCGTGACCCCAATGGGGTAGTTTTAGATGTGACAAGCAAGGAACACGCCAGCTCGTCATGGCGTGTTCCGGTTGAGTGAGTTTATGCTGAAACCTTTAATATTTTTTGTTTCTACGGATCTATGCCAAAAATTTTTCACAGAGCCACTTACCGATATGCCCTAAATTAAAGTCGTCATGAGGAAAACCCATTATTTGTATTCCCATCGGCAAACCACAATCTTCAAGCAATGGTAAATTATAGCCCGGAGCACCAAGACAGGAGGTCACGTCACCGTATATAGGGTTGCCTGTGCCAGCGGAGGCCTTGGGTGCTGGACCTTGAGCAGAGGGTAAAATGAATGCGTCCCCGATTCCCCGTGTTGTTTCGAAATTCTCACGTAAGGCCTGACGCAATTCTAGACAACGTCGATAATCTTCAATTTTCATTGTTTCGCCATGTGCAATTCGATCTAAAATTCCAGAAGAGATTAGGTGCTCACCCTTGTCGCGTTGTGTTTTTCCAGGCCACTGCATTTCCCAACAAAATAAGTCGGTTAAAAAATCAGGAATTGTGTGGAGTGTTTTTTCGAATGATTCTATCGATGAATTATTTTTGCGTGAAATAATTTTGATGCCTGTGTCTGAGAGAGTATCAATGAAATTTTGAAATTTTTCTTTCGTCTTATCATCGGTGTCCTGCCAACCCAAAGTCTCGAGTTGGATAAGGCGTTTTGGTTTCCTTGCTGCGCCCAGTCGTGTCTCCCCGTATAGGCCAGGATAGCCGGGGTCACCACCGACAATCGATGAAATATAAAAAGCTGTATTCCATACATCCTCAAGAGAACCGGCGTGTATGCCAAGCACTGATTGAGAGGGAGCCATCGAATGACCTCCTAACCTATTAAGTGCTCCAAATGTGGGTTTTAAGGCGAAATTGCCGCAATATCCTGCTGGACGTAAGATAGACCCTCTTACTTGACTTCCACTACCCGCCGGAACCATTCCCGCTCCCACAGCAGCAGACGTGCCGCTAGAAGAACCACCGGGTGTGCGGGTAATATCAAAGGGGTTACGCGTAGGTCCGGCATCTCTTGACCCAAACTCTGTTGTTACTGTCTTGGCCAAAATTGCGGCACCACCTTCCCGAAGAGCTCGGGCATGTGCGCAATCCTTGTCACCGCCGTAGCCTCGCATTGCCGGGCTACCTAGTTCCGTGGGCATTCCCTTGACCTCGTATAAATCTTTTACAACAAATGGCATGCCGTCGACGATTGAGAGAGGGCGGTTTTTTTTATAACGAATTGTTGCCTTGTCAGCAGCCTTGCGGGCAACTTCCGTATCTGTTGAGACAAATGCCTTAACGGCTGGTTCCCGCAAGGAAATAGTTTCAAGGCATCGCTCTAAGTAGTCACGCGGGGTCTCAACACCATCTAAAAATCGGGGAATGGCATCGTGCCAGCTTATTAGTCCCGATAATTTGGGATCATAATTGTTTCCCGTAACCTGTTGAGATGGGCCTAGTGCCATAACGTAGCCTCCGTATTATAATCAGTTGAGTGAGTCCTATTTTTTCTTGAGTACAAAATTAATGGTGCTTAAGCATTTGATATTTATAGCTTGGAGAAAGATATGAGTGAAGAGGATGTCGTAAAATTACCGGATGATAATTGTATCTTGCCATCGGAGGTCGTGGCCGCAATCACAGATTCGGATGCTTATCCAGAAACATCCAGCTATTCTAAGTCAATAGAATTCGTTGATTTTGAACGTTATGGGAAACCTTTTACCCAAGTTGTCACAACTTTTAAGCCACATAAACCCCGTGTTCATAATGGTCGCGAGATAATTCTGGTTTGTGGAGAAGGGGGTAAAGATAATGGCAATGGCTTCATTGAAACTTACGAAAAAAAACCGGGAATGGCACCCTGGCTCGCCAGTAGGGGTATCACCGTGGCAATAGTCCCTCGAATTGGGCGCTGGAATTTTTTCGATGAGGGAGGTAGCTGGATTGATATACCTCTTGGTGATCGAATGCCAGTTTTTCATAGAAATGAGCCCTCTTATTGGTCAAAGGATAGTTATACCTCTCATGCATCCAAAGGTCAGGCCAGTCCTACCGGGAGCGATACCTATCGGTTGCCGGTTGAAGGAACTAAATTATATGAACATATGCTAGCGGCCACGCCTGACACCATCGTGGAAGGCTATAGACAAGGTGCCAAGCATGCTATTCAAAATCATGTGTGTTCGCGCGAAGATATTTTATTATTATTCTGGGGTTTTTCTACCGGCGGACCATTTCTGTGGGCCTTATGCCGATTTCTCGTTCCGGATGGGACCCTTGGGTGGGGAATGTCTAACAATCCGGCAAGTTATTTGTATAGTCGGGCCAGCACCGGCAATCATGACTGGCCCTATGAGGAATCATTTCTGAGGGTAAGAGAGCGAGGACGACCAGACTTCTTATTTTACACGACTCATATCAGTGATGATTTGAGGGAAGAGTGGTTCCAGGAATCGATGCATGCGCCAAATTTCAAATCGATTGAGGACGTTTTCATGCATTACAATATTGCTGCTCTAACCGAACATACGACCCGCCTTTGGGAGTCGGAGTTCTTACCCGAAAAAGATCGCCAAGATGGATTTGCAAGTTTCTTGCAAAAGATATTAGAGCCACTTTATCCTTCAGAACAATTGCGCGCAGTGGCTGCATTTGAGATGAATGGAACTCTTGATCAGGTAATCCAACCCTGGAAGGTTGATGCAGCTCGCAGCGTTTCGGAAAAATATTGCAAGCGCTACAGGGTTGCGCGTTTGGAGGGATTTCGCCATGACATTCTCCATGATACTTGCAAGACTGTGGGACGAATATGGCTCAAATTGATTCAGAGTGGCTACTACGATTAGATTTTAAATTTACGTTTCAGAGACTCGCCAGCTTTAAATTCCCATGCTAGAATTAGGGACAATAATATAAAAAAACTCCAATAATGGAGTAAAATCTAGCGTCAAAGGGAGGCGCAATTGGTTGCTGAAAATACTAAAGCAGGAAATGGTTCGTCAATTAGATGGGAGCCACCTGTTCGTATAGAGAAGAATGAGCTCGTCCAGATTTCAGATGATTTGCTCTCAGATCCTGATATTGACTTTGAAGAAAAGGAAGATATTTTCCGAATTCATTCGAATGGATTGGACTGGGATATCGGAAATGTCGTCTATGAACCGAAAGACCCTTCCAAAATTGGTATAGGACCTGACGGAAAGAAGCT
>DEBE01000214.1 GCA_002348425.1 Alphaproteobacteria bacterium UBA2964
AATGCAATACGTACCAGTCGCAAATGAGGGTACCGGTGTTGGAATTTGTGCTGGTGCATGGCTTGGTGGGCTTACACCCGCCGCAATAATGGAAAATTTAGGTCTTTACGCCTCTACATACCAGCTTATGCGTGGACATTACACGTTCGGTATCCCTCTACTGTTAGTCTCAGAATATCGTGGGGATGCCGGAGAAACGGAATTTTTTGGTGATTCAGGAGATATGACTGAGCCCTGGCTCAACGCCTCAAGGATAAACTATCGTTTGATCCGAGACCTTAATGATTTAAAGCCATCTATACGTGACGGGTTGCGGTGGATGAATTTTGGTTTAAGACCTTACAACATTCTTGTCAGCTTTGACCTGACGAGGCCGATGCCTGAATAGTTGAGTAAAAAATTCATCTTTATAAGATCACTTTTTCTCATCCTGAAATACCGTGACACTTGGTACTTCACCAGGTAGTTCGAGATCTTTCCACTGTTCCGCAACTTTTTGGTAAACTTCTTTTCTAAGTACAGTTCGTTTTGGAAAATTTTCTCGGTACTTGTGGTTCTTGCACGCATTAATAAGAGCCTTGGAACCGTAAGGTCTCAAGGAGGGTTCACCCTGGCTAGGATCCAGTGGGGTACTCCAAGTATTGCGAAGCAAATCAACATCATCGATCGGGTTGCTTCTGCTTCCAATTGCCCAGAGCACTTCATCCATGTTACTGGGGTCGACGTCTTCGTCTACGGCAATGATCCATTTGGTAAAAAAAGCCCCGCCCGGTACTTGGGCTGCAAGAGCAAGCACCTGTGCAGCATGCCCGGCGTATCTTTGTTCGAGGCTGACAACAGTTAACCCATAGCCGCCTGCCGAAGCTGGATGTGCATACACTCCGGCAATTCCTGGTACTCCCAATTTATCTAGGTCATCCCAAATCTTTGCTGATCTTATAATTGCAAAAAAGCCACTTTGTTCACAGGATGGATAATCAGCCATCAACGCATTGGTCAGGATAGGATTGTCTCGGTAATGGATAGCGGTAACTTTCACGAGTGGCGCTTCTCCTACTGGTGAACCATAATAACCAGTGAACTCACCAAAAGGTCCTTCCGCTCGTGTCGCCTTAGGTTCTATAACCCCCTCTATTACAAGGTCGGCGTTTGCCGGGATTAGAAGATCGCTTTGTTGAGCTTTCACCACGGGCACCGCCTGTCCTTTGAGGCCTCCGATATATTCATATTCTGAAATATTTTTTGGAAACCCCTGCGATCCCACGAGCATGAATAGTGGGTCTACACCCCAAGCGGCTGCAACCGGCACAGATTTTCCTTCTTCCCACGAACGCTCAATGTGGAGGCGGGCGTCTTTCCCGGGTGAAAGATGCAAACCCACTTCATTCTTGCTGTGTTGCATCATTCGGTATGTCCCGACATTAAGATAGCCATTGTCTGGGTCACGAGTAATAACACAGTCGCCAGTGCCGGCATATCTACCCCCATCAAGAGGCCAGTGCGTAGGAATGGGCAATAAATCAAGGTCTACACCATCACCGGTTAGACTATTCGCAAACACCGGTGCCTCCTCTTTGACAACTTCTATCGGAGGAATTCGGTTGGCCATTTTTCCCTTTACACGAGTAATAAGTTCGATAGTCGGGGTGTCCGCCGGTTCCTCAAGCGTAATCGCAATTCGCTTTATACTTGGGCCAACTAAATTCCATAGTAGCCTTGCCCCAATTGGATTGTTGTCAACAAAGCCGTTTGGGTTTTCAAATAATACGGTAGGAGAGGGATGCTGTTTGCCAAGTAGATAGGCGATAGCTCCCATTTCCTCATCGCGATCTACGGGTTTATTTACCCTTACCAGTTCACCGAGGTCATCAACATCATCGATCCATTCCCTTAGGTCTTGTATAGGTTGATTTCTGCCTGCCATTTTTTTTCTCTCAATATATTTTGGATTGAGGTCTTCCCTTCTATTAAATTACTCGAACATGTCTCTGTAATCTATATCAGAAGTATTTGTTCATTGCAGAGTTAAACAACCCTAAATTGCTTTTTGCTTTTCATTCATTTGAGAACAATGGTGAAAGGCACAAAAAAGGCATCCAAGCATCTGCGCTTAGTTGTTACCGTCCGAATTTTAAGGAAGGTTCTCCAGATTTGGAGAAAAGGGAGGAGCCCCAATTGGCGGCCCCTCCAAATTATATTTATTTTACAACAAGGTTTTCAGCAGAAGATTTGCCATTTTGACCCGGCACTAATTCATACTCTACTTCTTGTCCTTCGTTCAAAGTAGTTAAACCTGCACGTTCAACCGCAGAAATATGCACGAATGCATCACGTCCACCATCACCTGGCTCGATAAATCCGTAACCCTTCGTAGGATTAAACCACTTCACTTTTCCAGTCGGCATCTTATAGTCCTTTCAATCATCTTATATCTTAATGCGGTAGCAAACAGCTACAACAACTGTGTTGGTTCCACAATTTCTCAGAGTAGCTCAGCTTGCCGGCCTTCAGGCAACCCAGGGGGTTACGCCAGGATCATGTGTTACCTAAGCGTACTTTTTCAGGGTTTTTGGAGTTATTGCAATCAAATTCGCCAAAAACTTTGAATTTTTTTTCTCAGAAATTTTAAGTTTTTTTTACACATACTTAGAACGACCTTAAATAATCGTATAATTTCAATGAGTTACCAACCATATTTAATTTTTAATGAAGTATTTTTGCGCTTCTAGCTTTACGCGGTCGTATTGTCCATTTTTATCTAGAACTGGTTCATCTTCTGCAAAATCCGGCATTCCTTCATCTCTTCTCAGCTGGCCCCACTTCCGAACGTAATCACGAATATCTTGTGTAGTGAGAATAAGTTTAAGTAACGCGTTTTGAATTTCCAGTGACGGTGCCTCATCGCTACCTGAGGATATATCCCGGCATACAGACCTCAAGTACTTGACTGAATCAAGTATCAATGCCGCTTCTTCTTTGCTCCAATTTTTATCCGGTGTAAAATCATTTTTGTGCAGTGCCTTTATCTGATCTAGGGTGATCGTTGAAGGTTTCCCAAGGCGGGGCATTTCTGCTTGTTCGGGCTTCGGTTTGCCAACTAGCGCACCCGCAATATCACCCTGGGTGGCTCGACGCTTGTGGATCTTGTAGATAATCCAGACACCCCAGACAAGTCCAAAAACTATTACGCCGGTATTTAAATCCATTTAGAATCTATACCCATACCTTAAACCAATAGTTTCCAGTCCTTCGTTTTTATCACAAAGTTTTGCGTTGGAAATATGATCAAAAAATGCCGATACGCTGTGCCTCTGTTTGAGTATATAACCAACTTCAATGGATTCTCGAAACAAAACCTTGCACCCGAGTTCTTTTCTATCGATTAGGGTTGTTGTGGTTTTACCGTTGTGCGCAGAGCCCCCTAAGCTGAAATTAAGAAACCAGTTTTCGGCGAGCAACCATTCCCAGGTTAATCCGGTGTAGAGTTGACTGGTGTCGCCGGATAAATTTAGTGAAAGTCCAAGGTGAGGCCTCGGTGATCCTATTTTTTTCGACCAGTCTGGTGATTTAAATAAAATCTCGAAATTCGTATCGATACCGTTTTCCTCACTTCTGGAAAATGGGGCAAGATCGTGATCGTGAGCCAGCAATCCCACCCGGACCTCCGAAATATAATTAAATTTTGCTTTCTCCTCAAATCTCTTGGGAGTTAAATTAGAAATTCCTAGTAGTCTGCCTGGATGAATTGCAGGCCTAGATTTAGCTCTAGAACCACTCTTGATCTCTGGAATACGGGCCGGCATCCGTATTTGATTTGCTGGTATTGGTTTATTTTTTTTCAGGGCAAGATTCGAGTTTTGAATAAATTCAGAAAGTGGGTGTGGCTGATAAAGGAGGATGCTGATGTCGTAAGTCCGTGAACCTGCCAGTATGTCTACGGGGTAAGTGATATATATAAAGGTTACCAAAGTTATGAGATACTGTAAAAATTTTTTCTTCATATCGATCAACAAATACAAGAATTTTCTGTTAATATTTAATAGGTTATTTATATTCAATTGTCTCTTTGTATTTTTTAAAGGACAAAATAGGTTTGAGCATGAGTGATCCTGATCATGACAGTTTCACAAAACAAGAAAAGCCTAAGGAGGGTGGGACTGAGTATATTGTTTTAGCAGTCCTGTTTTTTGCTGCCCTCATGGCATTTCCAGCTTTTCGCGACGTACAGCTTCTCCAGGAGTTTGTTATCTCGATATGTTCCGGGCTTGGCCTGACTTGAGACCAGGTTCTGCTTTCCATTAAAAGTTAACAACGCTCCTGATTGACTTTCCTTTATGCATTAAATCAAATCCATTATTAATTTCTTCCAGCGGCATCGTGTGAGTTATTAGATCATCGATATTAATTTTTCCGTCCATATACCAGTCTACAATTTGAGGGACCTGGGTCCGGCTTTTGGCGCCTCCAAATGCAGTTCCTTTCCAAACCCTGCCGGTAACAAGCTGAAAGGGTCGAGTGGAAATTTCCTGTCCTGCCCCTGCCACACCAATGATCACGCTCATTCCCCAACCTCTGTGACAGCACTCTAGGGCTGCGCGCATTGTATTTACATTTCCGATACACTCAAAACTGTAATCCGCGCCTCCGTCGGTAAGGTCAACAAGGTACGAAACCAATTCGTCCTCCACTTCCTTTGGATCAACAAAGTGGGTCATTCCAAACTTTTCGGCGAGTGTTTTCTTATTTGTGTTTAGATCTACGCCAATAATTTTATTGGCTCCGGCAAGTCGGGC
>DEBE01000076.1:0-2127 GCA_002348425.1 Alphaproteobacteria bacterium UBA2964
TCCTCTATTCGGGTAACTATATTGTTGGAATCGAATGAGATAATACGCGCTCCTATATCTATGGCGGTAAGGCCGGAAATCTGGCCGCGGTCACAAATTGAAAATTTGGTGGTTCCGCCTCCGATATCTATATTCATTACTACTACCCCTACTTCTCTGGAGTTTACAATAGCCCCCGAACCGTATGCGGCCATCGCAGCCTCCATCTTGTCGCCGGCGGAAACAGAGACAAACTTGCCAGTTTCAACCGCAAAGAGCTCACCTATCGCTCGGGAATTATGGCGACGAACCGCTAAGCCGGTTAAAATTAACGCCCCCGTATCGATGTCTTCAGGGCGCAGTTGGGCAGACCTGTACTGCCCGCTTATATATTTTCCAAGTTTTTTTGCATCGATAGTAAAGTCATCGGAATAGGGTGTTAAGAAGATATCGGAGTCGTAAATAACTTGGCGTTCTGTGGTTATATATCGACCATCCTTTAGTTCCATTTTCAGGCGCGAAAATACAAGGTGTGTGGTCGATGATCCGATATCAACGCCAACACTCAGCAGTGAAGTTTTGTCAACGCTTTGAAGGTTTCGTTCTGTTTCGGCAAAAACTATTCGGCCGCCCTCATCTTCTGCTGTCACGTCATTCAACCCTATTTATTTAACGTATTAGCCGCCGGCAAACGAGTAGGTTGTATTCTTATCATAAAACTTATTTTCCATGCGGTTCTTGGTTCCTTCTGCTTTAATTGCACCCATGTATGACTCTCTCACATGTGGATCTTCGAGATGATATGGTATGGAGGCGCCTCCCGGGTAAGTGACGTCTACCATGCCCGGGTCAACGACATTTTCTCCTGGTATACCAGCCTGTTGTGCTAGGTGGTTATTTGGTCCATACCATCCTAAAAGTCTTAGCGGTGTCTCGCCTGTAGAAAAATGCTGATGAAACCAATCTCCCTCCATGGGGGCAGCTGAAATCATGCTTATTTCATTGTATTCCTGTCTTAGCACGTTGTCTCCTTGTTCATTTTCCCAAGGGGTCGGGCCTATTTCCTGCGGCCAGGTGTACGAGTAACCCTTGCCTCCAATACATATGAAAGCTGCAGCTGTTCCGGGTGAGTATGCTCTGGAATAACGACCAGCGGGGTGTTCACTTATGTACTGGTAAAAGACGTTTTCGGCCATCTGTGGTTCCATGCGACGATAGCCGGGAGTGCGTCGGTTGTCCAAATATAGTTCAGTTGTAAAAACATCGGCTACCACATTTGTACGACAAAGAGCTAGACCACGTGCTGGATCCGGGCGCAGTCCTTGCGCGGGTTTGAAATTATTTCCTGACGGATCGTATCGCGTTGTAAGATGGATGGATGAGCCAAATATGATGTTTTCATCCCTAATTAAATTCAACATGTTCGGAGCAGTTGTACCAGCCAATAGAAGCGCAGGATTAGAGGACGAATTCACAATTCGATGATTAACATTCATGGGTATTGTAAATAGGGTTCCCTTACTCCATTCAAATATTTCTGGTCTGTTATGATTTTCTATCCAAATTTCTGTTGTGCCCCTTCCTTCGAGGACAAGATATATTTCTTCGTAAAGATGTCGTTCCTCATTTAACGATTCACTTCCTGAGATCTGAATAAGATAACTTCCCCATTTGCCTTCCGTTCCAAACAATTGAATAAAACACCCGTGCCCTCCCATACGTTCCCAGCGGCGCATTGGTAAATTGAAAATATTTGAAATTCCAATTTCTCTGACAATTGGAACCCCCTGTGCTTCCATAAAGTCGTCGTAGGGGGTCGCTAAGCGAGGCCAAGATGGAGTGCCTGCGTAAAGATCTTTTCCGGGTTCGTGCCAATGCGGATCTCCTGCAACATCATGGGGCATAATTTCCTCTTAATCCAAAAAAAACTTTGCTGAGAAACAAAGCCTGAAAATGCTCAAAGGCACAGCGAGTGTCAAGGAAGAGNNTGGTCTGTTATGATTTTCTATCCATATTTCTGTTGTGCCCCTACCTTCGAGAACAAGATATATCTCTTCATAAAGGTGTCGTTCCTCATTTAACGATTCACTTCCGGGGACCTGAACAAGATAACTTCCCCATTTTCCTTCCGTTCCAAACAATTGAATA
>DEBE01000076.1:2409-2882 GCA_002348425.1 Alphaproteobacteria bacterium UBA2964
GGCACAGCGAGTGTCAAGGAAGAGAGGAAATATTACGTTTTATTTCCATATAGAGAAAGAGATGCATAATGAAGCCACAGATAAAAAATTAAAGGAGTCAGGCTATGTTATGGCTGAAAGATAAAGTTGCTCTTGTGACAGGAGCCGGCGAAGGCATTGGTAAAGCTATCGTTAAACGGTTTTTGAAGGAAGGAGTTTTGGGTGTAGCAGCCTTTGATATTAATCAACAAAGATTAAACGCTTTGAAAAAATCCTATGGTAATCGAATTTGCACTATATGTGGTGATGTTCGAAATCTATCAGACAATAAAAAAGCAGTGGAGCAGGCTATCCGATCGTACGGAAAATTAAATGTGTTAGTTGCTAATGCAGGAGTGCGAGATGGACGAATACAACTAACCCAGATGAAAGAAAATGAGCTAACGAGCGGCTTTGACGAGGTTTTTGGTGTAAATGTAAAAGGGTATTTGGTA
>DEBE01000211.1 GCA_002348425.1 Alphaproteobacteria bacterium UBA2964
ATAGCCTCGGCAATGGTTCGTCCAACGGTAAGAAGACCATGATTTCGCATGATCATCGTAAATTTATCACCAAGATCGGAAATTATTCTGGGTGCTTCATCAGCTTCTTCTGCTATACCCTCAAAATCGTGGTAGGCAACCTGTCCATAAACAGAACAAGACCCTTGATCAAAAAACATTAACCCTTCCTTCATCGCCGAAACAACAACCCCCGCTAAGGGGTGCAAATGTATCGAACAGGTGACATGCGGCAGTTCACGCTGGATAGCACTATGGAAGTTGAGTCCAGCGGGGCGTGGCTTCAGATCTGTGTCACTTATAATCTGGCCATCAAGGTCAAGCTTTAGAAGGTTGGAAGCCGTTATCTCGTCCCACGAATATTTAGAAGCATTCATTAGAAAACAATCCGGTTCATCAGGAATACGTGCGGTCATATGGTTGGCTGTTGACCCGTTCCAACCGTTACCGTAGCAAATTCGAAAAGCAGCCGCGAGTGCAACCCTTGCCTCCCACTCAATTGCACTGACATCTTCACGCCGCGTTATGGCGTCCATTGCAGAGGCTTTGTTCATAATGATAACCTTCCATTTAATTTTTATTTTGGTGCGATAAGGCCCTCAGACTCTAAAAGTGGCAAAACACCCCCAGCAGTCATCGTATTTAATAGGACATCTGGAATACCGCGAGCCTGCAGCACATGATTTGTACGTAAATTTTTAACAGTAAAATCTTTGAAAGAAACCGATGCCTGATCACCTTCGTCAAAAGCATTGGAAACCCCACCGCATTCCAAAGCTAAAAACCCCCAATTCACGCAGTTGCGGTAAAACAAACCATTAATGGAGTCTGCAACCATACACGCTAAACCAGTATTTCGTAGCGAACGTGCTGCGGGTCGCGAAGAACCCATGCCAAAATTTTGACCTCCAACCAAAATATGTCCTTCGGCTACCTCATTTATCCATCCAGGCCGATTGGCTTCAAAAACACAGCGCAGTTGCTCTTCCTCAGTAAAAAGCTGCGCTCTCCCAGGTAAAATTAGATCGGTGTTAATATTGTCTCCGAACTTCCATGTTTTCCCTATGAATTCCATGATATTTGTTCCTTTAGCCAATTATTTCACGTGGATCTGCGATTGTCCCCTTAATGGCAGATGCTGCAACCGTCGCAGGTGAACCCATATATACTTTTGAGTCAGGATCGCCCATGCGTCCCTTGAAGTTTCGAGTGCTAGCGGTTATGCAACTTTCACCCTTTGCAAGAATACCAAGGTGTCCGCCACCACACGCACCACATGTTGCATTTGTTACAACTGCACCCGCCTCAATTAAAATTTCTACATATCCACACCGCAAGGCATCGAGATAAATATTTTGAGTCCCAGGTGTAATAATCAAACGAACATCGGAAGCGACTTTTTTTCCCTTTAAAACTTGTGCCGCCGCTGCAAAATCATCAAGTGTCCCATTAGCACATGACCCAATGAAGGCTTGATTGATCTTCGTACCACTGAGTTCTCCGACTTTGTGAGAGTTATTGAGAACAGTATCAGGCAGTGCTACAAGCGGTTCAATTCCGTTTAATTCAATCGACCTTCTATATAGATAATTTGCATCTTTATCTGGATACTGCTCCTCAAAAGGAGTGGAGTTTCGGGCTCGAATATAATCTATTAAGACGGGATCTGGTTCAAATGTTGCGAATTCTGCTGACAATTCCGCACACATTGTAGTCAATGTACGACGGGCATTTATGGATAAAGAAGGTAACGCATCGCCGCCAAATTCGACATTTTGATTGGCGTGCGATCCAAATTTATCAGCTATATATAGAAATACATCCTTCATAGAGACAGCGGCTTTAAGTTTGCCTTTCAAGTCATATCGAATTGTTTCCCCAACTCGAAACCAGGTCTCTCCTTTCGTGACTGCATAAAACATATCCGGTGCGCCAGTACCTCTAGCAGCGCAGTTAAAAACTCCGGCGCTACACGTATGAGAATCACCACAGACAAGAACAGAGCCAGGCAGGGCATATCCATGATCGGCAACTAATACGTGGCTTATTCCTTGTTTAGCACCTACGTCATGAAACCGATCGATATTAAATTTTTTTACAAACTCGCGGCCTGTTTTTTGGGCTGTCGCACTTAAAATATCTTTAGCGGGAACTCGATGATCAAAAACCACTACTACTCGCTCTCGGTCATAAACCTCAATTATATCTCGCCAAATTGATGGTCCAAAGTTATTGTCATATAAGATTGCTGTTCCCACTTTAACAACGACCAAATCTCCGGGTTTCACCAAATCCTGACCAGAATTTTTGGCTAGGATTTTCTCTATTACCGTCATACCCATAATAATTTCCCCTATTTTTTACTAGATGGCATGAAACCCACCGAACCCTCATATTTCTCAGATATCTCACTCTCTGGCAAAAATTCTTCTTCAAGTTCACGTATTTTATTAAATCCCATAAAAGCATGGATATCACCGACCGGATGACCTTTTACCTCTGAAAGAAACGCCTTTTGACAAGCTACGTCTTGTTCTTTGAATTTATGCATAAAATCCCACATTGCGCAGGCCCCCGCTCTTA
>DEBE01000159.1 GCA_002348425.1 Alphaproteobacteria bacterium UBA2964
TTAAGGCCATATTTATGAGTGGTTATTTGGCTAATGTCGTAGCGGTCAGTATTTAGTTGCTTCAAGGCAAGCTCGCAACTTTCAAAATTGTGTCCACGCGCCGCCTTTACAGTAATATACTTGTTTCCAATCTTACCAAGAGGAAAATTCGGAAAATCCTGAACATCTTCGCCTTGTATCTGCAGTGTACCGCCTTTACGTTTAAGAGCTTCTATTCCAAGTAAAACGGGAATTGTGCCAGCCCCAGCTGTGCAATCTAAAGATACATCAACACCTTCGCCTCCTGTCACTTCCATGATTTTTTCAAGTGGATCTTCTTCCTGAACATTAATGACAACATCAGCTCCGAGGTTTTTAGCGACTTGAAGGCGTTTGGTATCTTTACTGGTCCCTGTGACTATAATCAGTGAGGCTCCGGCCGTCTTTGAAGCTATTGTATTACAAAGGCCTTGCTGTCCGGGCCCTTGAATTAAGACGCGGCTATCATAGCCTACGCCGCAATCAAAAATTGCCCATTGAATGCCGTTAGCCATCGGTGTGACAACACCGGCATGTTCGGCTGAAAGGCCGTCGGGAATTTTGTGTAAAACCGAATTCCAGGGTAGGTACATGTATTCGGCAAAGCCACCAAACAAATGAGGTGCCCTCTCTGCAAGTGTGTAACCAAATCGAAGCCCTTCGGGATACTTCCGCCAATCTGTATACATGCAAAGGCGATACTCTCCCTTGTGGCACCATTCGCAATCCATGCAACCAACATAATGTTCCGCGAACACCATGTCTCCTTCTTTTAAGCCTCTTCGTTCCTGAAATATTTTACCGGCTTTTGCGATGTAGCCAATATTTTCATGCCCCATAATCACTGGGCCGTCAAAGGGCGGTTTTGAGTAGAACTTGACGTCGGTGCCACAGATTCCTGCAACCTCCACCTTTAGAAGGGCCGCCTCGGGCGGTATGTCCGGCATCTCATATTCTCTAAACTCGGTTACCTGGGGTGCGATGCGTACTGCCGCAGTTACTTTTTCTACCACACTAGTATCTCCGTTGTATAAAGTTGACTAAGAATTATCAAAGCAACGGTGTACAAGCAAGGTAAGACCTAGAATTTATAAAGTCTTTGCCTTTATAATATATTGGTGGATGCGAAAAGGTACCATAGAGGTCATTAGAAGTGTTTAAACGTCTTGTCGCGGAAAAAAACAATCTCAATGATATTTCAAGGATTGAGACAATTTATAGAAACCGTTTTCAGATTGAGTCGAACGACATCATTTTAGTGTCCGAGGACTCCGGAAATAAACCGGGCTTTCCACCTTTCGAAACAAATATTATTTTTTGGAAAAATGATACTAGATATCGACAAAAGATATTTTTGAGGGTATGCGAGGTCACAGAGGATGATGTGCCGATCAAATGGCTGCTGCCGTCACTAGAGGATAATGGTGACGCTGATTGTTGCTAGTTTGATTTTTTGCTATGATTTGCCTATTAGATTGTCAGTAATTTGGAAGTGATTAGTGACATTTATTCGCACTGATATTAAAATATGGTTTAAGCAACTAGGGTTTTGTTTTCCAGTATCGAAGATCCAAGGTTTCAAAGAAATAGGGGAAAAAAATGACAGTTAATGGTACTCCGGTAAAGTTGGCAATTATGAATGCTGTACATGATTTACCGGTTCTGGTGGCCCGAGATGAAGGATTTTTCAAAGATGAGGGGCTTGATATTGAGTTTGTAACAACTCCAGGTATGGCGCAGGTAACTACTTCTCACACTGTAAAATTTGATTCAATTTTCGAACGGCCCCTTGACTCTGTTTATAATGAGGGGGGTATCGACCAATTTAGGATGTGTGAATGGGGTATCGTTAAACGTGCGGTTGAGGCAGAGGCAGGCGGTTTAAGATCGAGAAAGATAGTCTCTCTTGGTGCCTCAATGTCGAAGTTTGCTATTGTAGTAAATTCAGATTCCGATATTTATGAACCAGAAATGTTGAAGGGGAAGCCTATTGCCGTAACTCCTAATAATGGTTCACATTTTGTCACTTTGAAGATGATTGAAGGCTTTTTGGCGAAAGAACACGTTAAAGTAACCAATGCGGGGTCGATGCCACAAAGGATTGAAGCGCTAAGACGAGGCGAAGTAGCTGGTGTCAGCTTGATGGAGCCTTGGATTAGCGTCGCAGAAAAAGAGGGTTTCCGCATATTGATGGAGGCACATTCAACCCGAGCGGAGGCGGCGGGCGATGACCTTGACGGTCCTACCTTGGCGGCAATGTTCCGCGCTCAAGCTCGTGCCTGCGAGGTTTTGGCAAATGACCCAACACCTTACATTCACTATTTTGTTAATGAGACTGGTGGACGGCTAGAAGCCCAGGATTTTCGTCATCAAAGGTTATTGCACGCACCTCCCCAGCCCTACACAAAGGAACGCTGGGATGACACTTATAATTGGACTGTCGGTTGGGATATGACCATGGCCAATGCGAGTTACGAAGAAATCGTTGATAATCGGGCATTTGACTAGAAATCGATTTTTTGGTGTTGCCGAATTTGACCATTCTTAGGGTGTTATTTGGTTTATCCAGATAACCCCTAAGAATCGCCTTTCATGCTTCCCTACATTGCCGACTTTCCGCCGTCTACCATCAAGATTGTACCGGTAATAAAGGACGCCTCATCGGAGGCTAGCCAAAGTATGGGGTAAGCAATTTCTTCAACGTTTGCCCAACGTTTCATAAGTGTGATGTCGGCTTGCAAAGCATTTATACCTTCCTCATCCAAACCGTTAGCAGCAAATCGAGCTTGATGAAAGGGTGTTAAAGTACCGCCGGGACAAACGGCGTTAACACGGATGCTATTTTCTGCTTCTTCGTTAGCTAATGTCCGTGTCATAGAATTTATAGCTGCCTTGGTCGCGTCGTATTGACCCATGTTTTTCCGACCAATTACGCCATAAACGGAGGACACATTGACGATGGCTGCATTGGGTGACTGGCGCAAATAAGGCATCACTGCTTTAGCACAAAATGCTGTTCCTAATAGATTGACAGAGAGGATATCCTGCCATGATTCGGATGTGGATTCAGTTAAATA
>DEBE01000162.1 GCA_002348425.1 Alphaproteobacteria bacterium UBA2964
TCAGCGGTTAAATTCATTTTAGTACTCTTCCCTTAGTTAATTTATCATATCCGTTTACTTTTTTCACAACTAAATTAGCTGTATTATGCTCTTTTTTTTTTACGGATTTAAAGAAAGTATATGACAAGGTGATGGTCTTAACATCATTCAAGCCGATATCTTCGTCGATAGCCGGATCAATATGAAACTGGACCGGAAATTCAACTGTTTGCCCTGCCTTTAAAATTTGTTCCGTAAAACAAAAACATTCAACCTTATTGAAATATTTTCCCGCCTTATTGGGCACAACGTTAAAAGTTGCTGTACCTACTACATCATAATTCACAAGAGACTTCGCTCGGTAATAGGCTAAAACTGGCTCTCCTACCCGCACGGAAACCTTATTTTGCACCGGCCTAAAACTCCAAGGTAAATCAGTATTTATATCGGCGTTAAACCTCACGGTAACCTTGCGACCCAAAACCTTATCTGGATTACCTGCAGCAACCTGAGTTGTTCCTCCATAGCCAGTCACTTTGCAAAATAATTCATAAAGAGGAACCGAATATGCCGTTAAAGTGAACATACAAGCTAAAATACAAAAAATCCCGAATACCGTAGTTGTTTTACCTTTTCGAATCATGTACCTGATCCCATCCTAACGACCGAGATCACATAAAATAAAATTACCATACCAATAAGTACAATTAGTAATGCACGGTTGCGCCTTTTTTGCCGAAGACCTTGATTTTCCTTTTTGTCCATAGTCATAAACCATTGATCACGCACTAAAAACCTACGGCTTTATCTAGTACTAAAGTTGTAAATATGAGAAATAAATAAAGTATTGAAAAAACAAATGTGAGGCGCGCATATTTTTCACTTGAATCACGATAAATTGCTAACGTTAAAGAAACAAAAACTAACCCCAAAAATGCGGCGATAAAACCATAAAACCAGCTAGACATGCCCGATAAAGTGGGCGCCAATGTAATAGGCACTAATAGCACCGTATAAAGTATAATTTGCCGTTTAGTCTCCCGTTCACCAGCAACTACCGGCATCATAGGAACGCCTGCTTTTTCATAATCACCACGCCGATATAGTGCCAAAGCCCAAAAATGAGGAGGGGTCCACATGAAAATAATAGCAAACAGAATGATCGAGCTTAAAGTAATATCACCGGTCACCGCTGACCAACCTACCATGGGAGGGAAAGCGCCCGCTGCTCCACCAATGACGATGTTTTGGGGAGTACGCCGTTTTAGCCATATCGTATAAACAAAAACATAAAAGCAAATAGTGAACGCTAACAACGCTGCTGCAGCCCATTCTACAGCTAAACCCATAACCATTACGGACCACGCTCCCAATGCAACCCCAAAACCAAGTGCCGCGCCGGGCTGTATCCTTCCATTTGGAATTGGTCGCGCTGCAGTACGATCCATGACAGCGTCAATATCTCTATCATACCACATATTAATGGCCCCTGAGGCGCCCGCTCCTACTGCTATGCACAATACCGCCACTATTGCAATGACTGGATGTATACTGCCCGGTGCTAAGTAAAGCCCAGCAAAGGCGGTAAAGACCACCAATGACATGACGCGAGGCTTTAATAATGCAATGTAATCTTCAACGTCACCATCCGCCGATACAGTACCCGATAATGTTATGTTGGTAGACTTTTCAGACACCATTCAATCCTTAACCTACTCTATGCATTATTATTTTACTTTTGGTAATTCATCATATGAATGAAACGGTGGAGGAGATGAGAGGGTCCACTCCAATGTGGTAGCGCCTTCACCCCATGGATTCTCCGCTACTTTTTGACCGGAGGTAAAAGTCTTATACAAAATGTAGAGAAAAACCAATACACCAAAAGCGGAGAGATAAGACCCATATGAGGATATTTGGTTCCAACCAGCATAAGCGTCCGGATAGTCGGGTATTCGCCGCGGCATACCCGCAAGACCTAAAAAATGTTGGGGGAAAAAAACGATATTTACCCCAATAAAAGTAATCCAAAAATGCAACTTTCCTAAAGTTTCGGGGTATTGCCGCCCGCACATTTTTGGCAACCAATAATAGAAGCCTGCAAAGATGGCAAAAACGGCTCCTAAGGAAAGTACGTAGTGGAAATGCGCAACGACATAATAGGTATCATGTAGCGCCGTATCCACACCTGCATTGGCCAGAACGACACCCGTAACGCCTCCAACAGTAAACAAAAATATAAAGCCAATCGACCAGAGCATGGGAGTCTTGAATTCAATAGAGCCACCCCACATAGTTGCAATCCAACTAAATATTTTTATACCTGTAGGAACAGCGATAACCATCGTTGCGGCCGTAAAATATGCCTTGGTATCAACATCTAAACCTACCGTATACATATGGTGAGCCCAAACGATAAAACCGACAACCCCAATCGACACCATAGCATAGGCCATGCCAAGATATCCAAATACCGGTTTCCTTGAAAATGTCGAGACCACCTGACTAACTATACCAAAGCCCGGTAAAATCAGAATGTAAACCTCAGGGTGACCAAAAAACCAAAATAAGTGCTGAAACAAGATTGGATCACCACCTCCGGCCGGATTAAAAAATGTGGTGCCAAAATTTCTATCTGTTAAGAGCATTGTAATCGCACCAGCCAATACGGGTAAGGATAACAGTAAAAGAAAAGCGGTTACTAAAATTGACCAAACAAATAAGGGCATTTTGTGTAAAGTCATGCCAGGAGTACGCATGTTAAGAATAGTAGTTATAAAATTTGCAGCTCCCAAAATTGAACTTGCTCCAGCTAAATGAAGAGAAAATATTGCAAGATCAACCGCAGGCCCTGGAGTCGTAGCACTCAAAGGCGCATAGAGTGTCCATCCACCGCCTACACCATCGCTACCCGCTGGACCTTCTACAAATGGTGAAGCCAATAACAAAAGAAATGACGGCACCAATAACCAGAAGCTGATATTATTCATTCTCGGGAATGCCATATCCGGAGCGCCAATCATGAGAGGTACAATCCAGTTTCCAAATCCCCCAATCATAGCAGGCATTACCATAAAAAAGATCATAATTAATCCGTGTGCCGTGACCAAGACATTATACATTTGATGATCGCCGCCTAGAATTTGACTGCCCGGCTCAGACAATTCCATTCTGAATAGAACCGACATTCCGGCACCAATTATCCCCGCCACGATGGCAAATATCAGGTACATCGTTCCAATGTCTTTGTGGTTAGTTGAATAAGCAAATCTGCGCCAGCCTGTTGGCGTATGATCGTTATGTTCGTGAGAATTAGTTGAATTACTCATTTCCTATTCACTTTCTTGCTTAACGTGGCGAGTTATTTAATTTAGCGACCTCACGCCGCTTTTGTTTTAATGGCTCTAAGCCAGCTGCCGCCCGCTGTGCGGTCACCCATTTTGCAAATTCCGACTTGGAGACAACCCGCACTTTGATAGGCATAAAACCATGATTTTGTCCGCAAAGTTCAGAACACTGACCGTAGTAGGTCCCCATTTTTTTTACATTAAACCAGGTCTGATTTAGCCTACCAGGAACAGCGTCAATTTTAACTCCAAATGCCGGAACAGCCCAAGCATGCAAAACATCATTAGATGTAACCTGCACGCGAACGTTGGTGTTAACTGGCACAACGACTTCTGCGTCAGTTTCGAGTAACCTTTTTGGGTTGTTTATTTTATTTTCTTTAGCCCATTGTTGTAGATCAGATTCCCCGATCATGTTTGCAACAAAAGAAAAGTTTCCGTGATCCGGATACTCATAACCCCAATTCCACTGATTACCTATAGCTTTGATTGTCATATCCACTTTCGGCAATACATCGGCTTTATACAGTAATTTAAAAGATGGCACGGCAATTACGACTAAAATAATAACAGGAACTATAGTCCAAGCCATTTCGAGCGTGGCATGATGAGTTGTCTTTGATGGTACTGGATTTCTTTTAGCACTAAACTTCCACATGGTATAAAGTAAGAGTGCAAGGACAAATACCGTGATTAGTGTAATGATCACTAAAAGCAGGTCGTGAAAGTCATGCACGTCCTCCATTACGGAAGTCACCGCAGGCTGAAAATCTTTTTGCCAAGGCACCGCTGAAGAAGCTGAAACGCCTGTTATCATCAGTCCACTTGATAAACCTAAAATATTTAAAATCACTGCCGAAATAATCCTATTAAACCTCATCCCTAAATCCCGTTTTCTGTCTGTAAGTTCCAAAACATTATCTTCGTTTTATGCAGTTAATAACAAAATCTTCTAGTTCTAGTCATTTAATTCTGAAATCTTCAATAAAATTTTATGACATACTAACCCAAGCGGAGGGGCTGCTGATACCGTAAGCCGCCAACGCGACCGTATGTCGCAACTGCAATAAAAATAATTTGTTGGTGGTATTTTGCTTAGGTTTTTGGGTAAATTAATAAGCACGAATACTCTGAAAGGATTATCAAGTGACTATCTTAGAAATTACTGACCAAATTTTCTTTAATAAAACCGAAATGGATCAGGCTAGGTTAGAAAGAATTGTAGATGATGTATTAGATAACACCGATGATGGCGAATTATTCATGGAATATCGACAATCAGAAGGTTTATCGTTCGATGATGGACGTTTGCGGAGTGCGTCCTATGATACTACTCAAGGTTTTGGACTAAGAGCAATTTCTGGGGAAGCAGTGGGTTATTCCCATGCTTCAGAGCTTTCAGAGGAAGCTGTCAAGAGGGCTGCAAATACTGTCCGAGCTGTAAAAAGTGGGTATAGTGGTAAATCTGCAGAAGAACCTCGAGGTAGTAACCTATCTCTCTATACGGATATGAACCCATTGGGAGAGGTAAATTTTGAAGATAAGGTGGCTCTGCTTTCAGAAATTGACGCTTACGCGAGGGCAAAAGATCGACGGGTAGCGCAGGTTTCTGCATCAATTTCCGGCGAATGGCAGGTAGTCCAAATAATACGCAAGGGCGGCAAGAGAATGGCAGACATTCGCCCGCTAGTTAGGCTCAACGTATCAATTGTAACTGTTGACGGAGACCGAATGGAAACAGGCAGCCATGGAATGGGTGCGCGCACGGGTTATTCTAAGTTTATTCAACCTGATAGTTGGAAACTACAAGTAGATGAAGCATTACGGCAAGCTATAATTAATCTTGATTCCGTTGACACACCTGCAGGAGAAATGCAGGTAATCTTAGGGCCTGGTTGGCCAGGAATTCTTTTACATGAAGCGATTGGGCACGGACTGGAAGGAGATTTTAATCGAAAAAAAACATCCGCTTTTTCTGAATTATTGGGTAAACGCGTTGCTTCAAAAGGGGTAACTGTAGTTGATGATGGAACATTAAATAATCGTAGAGGGTCTCTTTCGATTGATGATGAAGGGACTCCAACATCTCAAACTGTATTGATTGAAGACGGTATCTTGGTTGGATATATGCAAGACCGCCAAAATGCACAACTTATGAATATGAAGCCCACCGGAAATGGCAGGCGCGA
>DEBE01000084.1:0-34866 GCA_002348425.1 Alphaproteobacteria bacterium UBA2964
CGATCAATTAAGTTTGGCAATTGGGCGTCGGGGCCAAAATGTAAGGTTGGCTTCACAACTGACAGGTTGGGACATTGTAATATTAACAGAGGAAGAGGAATCTGAGAGGCGTCAAGAAGAATTTCGGGCTCGTTCTAAAATGTTTATCGATTATCTCGAAGTTGATGAGGTCTTGGCTCACCTCCTTGTAACGGAGGGGTTTACATCTGTAGAGGAAGTAGCATTTGTGCCCGTTGAAGATCTACTCGCAATAGAGGGTTTTGATGAGGAACTATCTGAAGAGCTGCGTAATAGGGCGCATATATATCTGTCTGAGAAAGAGGAACAATATGCAAAAAGCATTGCCGAACTAGGAATTGAGCAGGATCTTATAAATATTGAAGGGCTCACAAGTGCGATGATTGTTTCCCTTGGTGAAGCCGGGATTAAAACGCGAGATGATCTAGCGGACCTTGCCAGTGACGAACTATGTTCTAAAGAGGATGGGTTGCTTCGTGAATATCAATTATCCGAAGATGATGCTAACCGAATTATTATGGAGGCTCGAGCACACTGGTTTGATGATGAGGCACCAGAGGGGGAAAAAAAAGAATCTGACCCTTCTGAGGCAGTTCCTTAGGTTATCCAGATGAAGGTTTACGACTCATGTGTAAGATGCATAGAGATAACAACCCCAGAAGTGCTTTATATGCGAACAGACGATTTCGTGAGAGGCGCTGCTTTGTAAGTCGAAAAAGCCACCCTTCTTGTGAACTTGTTCGATTCGTAATAGCGCCTGACAAAAATATTGTACCCGATATCGCTGAGCGATTGCCCGGCAGAGGATTTTGGTTGTTGGCATCTCGTGAAGTGGTAAATACAGCTTGCTCCAAAAAACTTTTTGCTAAAGAAACGGGTTCTGCGGTGAAGGTAATGGACAACTTGGCAGATAATATTGAGGCGCAATTATCTCAACGTTGTCTTGATTGGTTAGGAATGGCCCGTCGTTCCGGCGACGCGGTTGCAGGTTATGAGAAAGTTAAGTCCTTTATAAAAGGGAATGTAGATCCCATTATTTTGTGTGCAAGTGATGTGGCCGACGGGAGCCAAAGTAAATTAATAGCGAAAACACGGGAGGCTTCTGTTATAAATATATTTTCAAGTTCTGAGTTAGGGAAAATATTTGGAAGGCAAAAGACGATGTTTGCGGCTGTAAGGCAGAGGAATTTGGCATCACGGATGATGTTAGAAACACGCCGGTTAGAAGGTTTCCGGAATGCGGGAACAGCATAAGGGTTTAAAAAATGAGTGAAAAAAAAGATGAAGATAAAAAGGGTGTATTAAAAGCACGCCCGGGCCGACTTGAACTAAAAAAAACTGTTAATGCAGGTCAAGTGCGCCAAAGTTTTTCACATGGCCGCACTAAATCAGTTGCAGTGGAGGTCCGCAGAAAGCGAACCTTTACTCAAGGTGCTAGCGGTACAATGGAGGAATTAAAAAAACAGGCTTCAGAAAAGTCGGCGGCAACCTCTGTAACTTCCCAAAAAGCAAAAGGCCTCTCTGCCAAAAAAACTGATAATAAAGAGACGCGAAGCCCTGTAGTTTTAAGAACTTTGACCGAGAAAGAGGCTGCTACGCGCGCCAGAGCACTGGAGGATGCCCGTGGAGATGAAAGCGGTGCTAATGAAATAATAGAGCGGACCTTAGAGGGTGCTGAAGCACGCAGGGCAGCTGCTAAAGCGGATGCTGAAGCGAAGGAGGCAGAAGCGGCAGCTAAAAAGGTTGAGGAACAAAGGCGTTTAAAAGAAGAACAACGACGGGCAGAGGCGGCGGCTATACGGGCTGCGGAGCAAGCTGATAACCTTAAGGAACGAATTTCATCCCGAAAAGCGGAGGTAGACAATACAGAGGTAGAATCCGAAACTATCGAAAAGGAAGGGCGTACAAAAAGAAATGTTCAGCGGGTGTCCGAGAAGCGTCCATCAGCCCGACGAAATGAGCCAAGGCGGCGGGCTGGAAAGTTAACCGTTTCACAAGCACTAAATGATGATGAAAGGGTACGAAGTTTAGCTTCTGTTCGGCGTGCTCGCGAACGCGAACGCCGCAATCTCAAACCAAAGCAACAGGAAAATGTTAAGGTAGTTCGTGAAGTTATTGTACCTGAAACAATAACGGTACAAGAGCTCGCCAATCGTATGGCGGAGCGTGGAGTGGAGGTTATCCGGTGTTTGATGAAGTTGGGGGTCATGGCAACTCTGCAGCAAACTATCGATGCCGATACAGCGGAATTAGTAATATCGGAGTTTGGCCATAATATTAAAAGGGTCAGCGAGGCGGATGTAGAATTCGGTTTAAAGGGAGAGGAGGATAATAAAGAATTTTTGAAGGCTCGTGCACCAGTGGTTACTGTAATGGGACACGTTGATCATGGAAAAACTTCTCTACTTGATGCATTGCGGTTGACAAATGTGGCGAGTGGTGAAGCTGGCGGAATAACTCAGCATATTGGTGCGTATCAGGTAGAAATTGCTTCCGGCGATAAGATTACATTCATTGATACGCCTGGTCATGCTGCCTTCACTGCGATGCGTGCTAGAGGAGCTAATATTACTGATATTATTATTTTGGTTGTCGCGGCTGACGACGGTATTATGCCACAAACGATTGAGGCCATAGATCATGCGAAAGCTGCCGAAGTGCCAATAATTGTTGCAATAAATAAAATTGATAGGCCTAATGCTGATCCAACTCGGGTACGAAATGAGTTACTCCAACATGAACTTGTTGTTGAGGAAATGGGTGGTGACGTATTGGCAATAGAGGTTTCTGCAACTAAAAAAACTAATCTTGATAAACTTGTTGAAGCAATTTCTCTTCAGTCTGAAATCTTAGAGCTTCAAGCTAATCCCGATCGTGCGGGAGAAGGTATCGTAATAGAGGCAAACATAGAAACTGGTCGTGGTGCTGTTGCTACGATGCTAATTCAGCGCGGCTGTCTTTCCGTGGGTGATATTGTTGTTGCTGGTATGGAGTGGGGTAAAATTAGAGCACTTTCGGATGATGTTGGACGTTCTATAAAAATGGCTAATCCTTCTCAGCCAGTAGAGGTTATGGGTTTGAGTGGAGCGCCCTTGGCCGGGGAAGAATTTGCAGTAGTAGAAAATGAACAACGAGCACGTGAAATCACGGAATTTCGCCGGCGTCGTAGTCGAGCTCAAAAGTCCACCGCAGCACCGCGGGGTACTTTGGAACAAATGTTTTTGGATATCAAATCCGGCGATGTTGAAGAACTTGCTTTGGTTGTTAAGGCTGACACCCATGGCTCAGTAGAGGCGATTGTTGGTAGCCTTGAAAAAATTGGTAATGAGGAAGTTACAGCTCGCATACTCCATTCAGGTGTAGGGGGAATTAATGAGTCAGATATCAGTCTAGCGCAGGCTTCAAATGCACTGGTTCTAGGATTTAATGTTCGCGCGAATTTACAAGCACGCGATTTTGCCCAAAAAGAGAATGTAAATATTCGCTATTATTCTGTTATCTACAATTTGCTGGATGATGTGCGCGATTTTATGAGTGGGTTATTGGCTCCAGAAAACAAGGAAACGTTCTTAGGGAATGCAGAAATTCTGGAGGTGTTCAGCATCAGCAAGGTGGGTAAGATCGCTGGTTGTAAGGTTACAGAGGGCCTAGTAAAGCGAGGTGCGGCAGTTAGATTATTGCGAGATGACGTGGTTATTCATGAGGGTAGTTTAGGAACATTAAAAAGATTTAAGGATGAAGTGCGCGAGGTGCGTGATGGAATGGAGTGTGGCATGTCCTTTGAAAATTACCAAGATATCAAGGCTGGAGATGTTATTGAGTGTTTTGACGTTGAGGAAATAGCAAGGTCGCTTTAGAAGGGCATGATAGAATAACCCTGTGGAGCCTTTATGACTTATGAAAGTAATGGCGGGCGGCACGCTAGAAATGAAAGAACCCAAAGGCAGTTGCGTGTTGGTGAATTGATACGACACTCTTTAGTGGAAATTTTAACGCGCGGTGTGTTGCGGGATCCTGATTTGTCAGGTGTTTCTATTACTGTATCTGAAGTTCGGATAAGTCCAGATTTAAGAAATGCAACGGCATTCGTTATGCCTCTGGGTGGAAAACACTCACAAAAAATATTAGCTGCTCTCAAACGGGCTGCACCATACCTGCGCCGCCTAGTGGGTTCTAAAGTAAAGATGCGGTACATGCCAAATTTGAACTTTGTTGAAGATAGCACTTTTGCTGAAGGAGAAAAAATCACTGCTCTTTTGCGCTCTTCTAAAATTTCTGCGGATATTTTTTCCGGTAGTTATGAAACTGATACCAGTGAAAACTAGAGATGGTAAAAAAACGTTCTATCAAGTCCATCAATGGTTGGATTTCTATCGATAAACCTTCCGGATTAACGGCAACCCAAGTCACAGCAAAGGTTAAGCACCATGTTAAAGCTGCAAAGGCTGGACATGCTGGAACACTCGATCCATTGGCTACGGGTGTTTTGCCCATTGCCTTGGGTGAGGCAACGAAGACGGTTTCCTTCGTTATGGGTGGAAGAAAACGTTATACCTTCACAATCGGGTGGGGGTCTGAACGTACAACCGACGATTTGGAGGGGGAAATAACTAGGGTAAGTGATTATAGACCTAACAAGAATGAGATACTTAAGGTCTTACCTCAATTTACCGGAAATATAGATCAGGTGCCCCCAAAGTATTCAGCTGTCAAAATTGGTGGTCAACGCGCATATAATTTGGCAAGGGCAGGAGTGGATATATCATTAAACAAAAGGACTATTTTTATTGAAAAATTTGCACTTTTGAATCTTCCAAATACTGATCTCGCTGTATTTGAGGTCATGTGTGGCAAAGGCACTTATATTAGGAGTCTGGCTAGGGATATCGGGCGGCGTCTAAATACTGCTGCCCATGTCAAAGAGCTTCGTAGAACTCATTGTGGTTCTTTTTCAGAATTGCACTCGATTTCGCTGGAATCTTTGAAGACTCTGGTGCATAGTGCGCCGCCGTCTTCTTATTTGCATTCGGTTGAGACAGCGCTGGACGACATCCCGGCGGTTGTCATAGACCTAAGCCAGGCTGATCACTTAAGGCACGGTCGGCCGATACGGGTGCGAACAAAGGAGGGATGTCCCTGTGTCGATATAGATATGTTGGTAGATGGGGATATTTTTTGCGCTAAAGCTGGTGGTCAGCTGGTAGCGTTGGCTCGGTTGACGGATGATGAAATTCGGGCTTTCCGGGTCTTTAACATTTGAAAATTAGGAGAAATCGATGTCGATTACGCAAGAAAGAAAAAGTGAACTCATCAAAGAGTTTAAGCAAAATGATGGTGATACGGGATCACCTGAAGTACAAATTTCAATTCTGACTGAACGAATTAAAAACCTTACAGAACATCTTAAAGAACATAAAAAGGATCATCATTCTCGCAGAGGTTTGTTGATTATGGTGGGACAGAGGCGCAGGTTACTCGACTATCTGAATCAAAAGGATGAAACCCGGTATCAGGATTTGATCAAGCGTTTGGGCTTGCGGCGATAAGATATTGTATTTAGGAGTTTTTGGCTTTTTAGCCGGGTTTGAAAAGTTAAAAGATCCTATCAGGCGTAAAGGCGCTAGATCTTAGAATTGGTACTGATAGGCCTTTACAAAGGGTTAGCACACATCCGGTGTGGTAATCAGAAAAGAAAAGGAATGTAATAAATGTTTTCCGAACATCGAAAAGAGTTGACTTGGGGGGGGCGTCAGCTCGTCCTAGAAACAGGTAAGCTGGCTAGGCAGGCTGATGGCGCCGTCATGGTTACCTATGGGGACACCATGGTTTTGTGTACTGCTGTGGCACAAAAAGAGCCGAAGCCAGGTGTGGATTTTTTCCCGCTTACTGTTAATTACCAAGAAAAAACATTTGCTGCTGGTAAAATCCCAGGGGGATTTTTTAAGCGAGAGGGGCGGCCCAATGAGAAGGAAACCTTGACCTCCCGGTTGATCGATCGACCTATACGGCCACTATTTGCTAAAGGCTTTCAAAATGAGACGCAGGTTATTTGTACTGTGCTAAGTCACGATCTGGAGAATGACCCTGATATTGTCTCTCTAATAGGCGCATCAGCGGCGCTAACAATTTCGGGTATTCCCTTTATGGGTCCGATAGGTGGGGCTCGAGTTGGCTATATTAACGGTGATTATGTATTAAATCCTTTGCCTGATGATCTAACCAACTCAGATCTTGATATGGTTGTTGCGGGTACTCCTGACGCTGTTCTGATGGTTGAGTCAGAAGCTAAGGAATTGTCAGAGGAAACCATGCTTGGGGCGGTAATGTTCGCCCAAAGTGAATTCCAGCCGGTTATTCAAAAAATTATAGAACTAGCAGAGGAATGTGCAAAGGATCCTTGGGTGGTGTCCGACCCTGCTCCTGAAAAAACAGAATTAGCGATAAAAATCAGAGACTTAGCCGAAGGTAATATCCGCGCGGCTTATTCAGAAACAGTTAAGCAGGCTCGTGTAGAGAAGATAGCAACGGCGAAAGCGGCTGCTATAGAGGCTCTTGATATTGAAGAGGGAACAGAGAACCTTGTTAATGGGTTGCTAAAAGACCTAGAAAAAGACGTAGTACGTGGGAATATTCTTGATACTGGCAATAGAATAGATGGACGTGACACCAAGACGGTTCGGCCCATTATTGCGGAAGTTGGAATTCTCCCGCGGTCCCATGGGAGCGCCCTCTTTACCCGCGGAGAAACACAAGCATTATGTGTTGCTACTCTTGGTACAGGGCAGGATGAGCAGATTATTGATGCATTGGAAGGAGAGTATCGCGAAAACTTTATGCTTCATTATAATTTTCCACCTTATTCTGTTGGGGAAGCTGGATTTTTGCGATCTCCCGGGCGCAGAGAAATTGGACATGGAAAGCTTGCTTGGCGAGCACTTCAGTCGGTACTTCCAAGTAAGGACGATTTTCCTTATACGATGAGGGTAGTTTCTGAAATAACAGAGTCAAATGGATCTTCTTCAATGGCGACAGTCTGTGGTACATCCTTATCCCTAATGGATGCAGGTGTCCCAATCTCTCGTCCCGTTGCTGGAATTGCAATGGGTCTGATCAAAGAGGATCGAGGATTTGCCGTTCTTTCCGATATACTGGGCGATGAAGATCATCTGGGAGATATGGATTTTAAAGTGGCGGGAACATCCGAGGGTGTAACTTCTCTCCAAATGGATATCAAAATTACTGGTATTACAGAGGAGATCATGAAAACCGCTCTTGAACAGGCGTGTGAAGGTCGCCTCCATATTCTTGGAGAAATGGCGAAGGCACTAGATACGGCCCGATTAGATGTCAGCAATAACGCTCCGAGAATCACAACCTTGTCTGTTCCTAAAGACAAGATTCGTGATGTTATTGGCACTGGTGGAAAGGTAATCCGTGAAATCTGCGAGGTTACTGGAGCCAAGATCGATATTGATGATGACGGTGTCATTAAGGTGGCTGCTGTCTCAGCTGAGGCCGGTGATGCAGCTATTAACTGGATTAAGGGCATAGTCGCGGAGCCAGAAGTTGGGGTAATTTATGATGGGAAAGTTGTTAAGGTTGTGGATTTTGGGGCTTTCGTTAATTTTCTGGGTGCTAAGGATGGTTTAGTTCATATCAGTGAACTGGCTTCTCAGCGCGTTGGAAAAGTCACCGACATTGTTAACGAGGGAGATCAGGTTAAAGTTAAGGTTTTGGCGGTTGATAATCGCGGAAAAGTTAAACTTAGCATGAAAGTCGTTGATCAAGAAACTGGTGAAGAGATCAAGAATCAAAAGGAAGAAACTTCCGAACCCGAATAAATTTTTATTACTAGGGCTGGTCAATCCAAATAGGGTTCATATAAAGAGTATAGGGGTAACGGAAAGTTGGTTGTATCATGGAAGCAACATAACTTTTTTTGATGTCTGGTTGTTTTTCGCATCAGCTTGAAATTAGGTGCGATTGGCTAAAAAGGTTAAGGGCTACGACTTCAATGAGCATAAGCGATCGCAGTAGTTTTACATATGATGATTTGATTGATTGTGGTCATGGGCGATTGTTCGGAGAAGGCAACGCGCAGTTGCCTTTGCCTCCAATGTTGATGTTTGATCGGATTACAAATATTACTAACGCAGGCGGTGAATTTGGAAAAGGTTCTGTCACCGCGGAGTTTGATGTTAAACCGGGTCTTTGGTTTTTTTCTTGTCATTTTGAGAATGATCCGGTTATGCCTGGCTGTTTAGGTTTGGATGCTTTATGGCAGTTAGTTGGTTTTCATCTTGGTTGGTTGGGGGCTCCGGGTCGGGGCCGGGCATTAGGTTTGGGTGGATTAAAGTTCAATGGGCAGATCACGCCTGAATCTAAGCTTATAACCTATAATGTTGATATTAAACGAGTGTTGAGAAGAGGTTTTGCTATTAGCATTGCTAATGGAAATTTAGATGTTGATGGGCAAATAGTCTATGAGGCCCAAGATCTACGGGTGGGAGTGTTTACTTCCACCGATCAAATGTGAGGGATTTATGAAACGAGTAGTGGTGACGGGAATAGGAGTTGTTTCTAGTATTGGCAATGACAAATTGGAAGTAACGGAATCGCTCAAAAATGGTACATCCGGTATTTCATTTGCACCGGAATACGCGGAGCGGGGTTTTCGTAGTCACGTTCATGGAGCCCCAAAGATAGACTTGGATAAATTTATTGATAGGAAAAAACGCAGGTTTATGGGGGATGGTGCAGCATATAATTATATAGCTATGGATCAGGCAATAGAGGATTCTGGTCTTCAAGTTGATGAAGTATCTAACGACCGTACAGGGTTAATTATGGGTTCGGGTGGGCCGTCTACAAAAAACCTACTTATTGCTTTTGATACGGCCCGTAATTCGAGCGCTAAAAAGGTGGGCCCTTTTATGGTGCCGAGGACTATGTCCAGCACTAATTCGGCAACCTTGGCGACGGCCTTTAAAATAAAAGGTATCAATTATTCAATCAGTTCTGCTTGTGCTACCAGTGCGCATTGTATCGGAAATGCTGCTGAATTAATCCAGCTCGGAAAGCAGGATATTGTATTTGCTGGTGGAGGTGAAGAGTTAGATTGGACGATGACGGTTCTATTTGATGCAATGCCTGCTCTTTCGGGCAGCTATAATAGTATTCCCACAAAAGCATCCCGACCATTTGATTCAGATAGAGATGGTTTTGTTATTGCTGGTGGTGGTGGGGTCCTTGTTCTTGAAGAATTGGAGCATGCTAGGTCACGAGGAGCTAAGATTTACGGCGAAGTTGCTGGATACGGTGCTACTTCAGATGGTTATGATATGGTGCAGCCCTCTGGCGAAGGTGCTGTGCGCTGTATGAATATGGCATTGGAAAACGTTGATAGACCAGTAGACTATATAAATACACATGGAACTTCTACACCGGTTGGTGATGTGAAAGAACTGGCTGCGTTGAGGGAGGTTTTTGGCAAACGAAACGCTATACCTGCTTTTAGTTCAACTAAATCCTTAACGGGGCATTCTCTTGGAGCGACAGGTGTTCATGAAGCGATTTATACATTGTTAATGATGGAACATAGTTTTATTTCAGCATCGGCCAATGTTGAAAATATGGATCCTGAGGTGGGGGATATGCCATTGGTAACGAAGCGCCGGGATAATGTGGAAATAGGATGCGCTTTATCCAATAGTTTTGGATTTGGAGGTACGAATGCCTCACTTACTTTTACATCACTGCGGGACGCATGATATAAAAAAAAGAATATGTCAAAATCGAAATTAATGAATGGCAAGCGAGGATTGGTTTTCGGTGTAGCGAACGATCATTCAATTGCTTGGGGTATAGCAAAGGCGGCGGCGGAAAATGGCGCAGATGTAGCTTTTACATACCAAGGAGAGGGGTTTGCCAAGCGTGTTGTTCCCCTCGCTAAGTCTTTGGACTCTAAAATTATCTTATCTTGTGATGTTGGCGACGATGTTAGTATCGATTCGGCTTTCAACGAGATCAAGGAAGTATGGGGTAATCTTGATTTTTTGGTTCATTCGGTAGCCTATTCGGATAAAGACGAATTAACGGGAAAATACCTGGACACAAGCCGTGATAACTTCAATAAAACCCTCGATATTTCATGTTTTTCATTTACTACGTTGGCCAATAAAGCTGCTAAATTAATGCATAATGGTGGCAGTCTTATCACGTTAACTTATTCTGGGTCAGAGCGTGTTATGCCTAATTATAATGTTATGGGAGTAGCAAAAGCTGCGCTCGAAGCTAGTGTAAAGTATTTAGCGGTAGATTTGGGCCCTGCTAATATTCGTGTAAATGCGATTTCTGCTGGTCCCATGCGAACGCTAGCTGGCAGCGCCGTTGGTGGTGCGCGACAAGTTTATAAGTGGAACGAAGAATACTCACCTTTGCGTAAAAACATTCAGCTGGACGATGTAGGTGGTGCAGGACTTTATCTTTTATCAGATTTGTCATCTGGGGTTACAGGAGAAGTCGTTCACGTTGATTCTGGATATAATGTCGTTGGCGTCCCTGATTTGCTTCGTCATCGGGAAACGAGTATTAAGGATTAAATTAAGTTTTTCAAAATTTTTTTTACTTTATAGTGCTTCAAATTTGTAAATTAATTCTTACATTAACACCATAGGTCTGTGATAAAATAAACATTTACTAGCGAAGGGAAGAGGAGAACACGATGCCATCGTTAAAAGGAACTAAAACTGAAGATAATTTAAAAGCGGCGTTTGCAGGGGAATCCCAAGCCAACCGGAGATATTTGTATTTTGCTCAAAAAGCTGATGTGGAGGGCTATAACGATGTAGCAGCCGTTTTTCGTTCAACTGCGGAAGGTGAAACTGGACATGCACATGGCCACTTAGAATATCTGGAAGAAACCGGTGATCCTGCGACCGGTGAGCCTATAGGAACGACTGCAGACAATCTCAAGGCCGCGGTTGCTGGTGAGACGCATGAATACACCGATATGTATCCCGGTATGGCCCGAGAAGCACGTGATGAAGGCTTTGATGAGATAGCAAGTTGGTTTGAGACTTTAGCTAAGGCTGAAAAATCTCACGCTGGTCGCTTCCAGAAGGCGTTTGATGAGCTCGACTAAAATCTAATACTTTATGTGGAGTTTATAATTACTCCACATATCTATTTGTAATTGTTTCGATAGCTATTCTAGAAATTGTGATTCTAGACACTCTCGGGCTATGCTATTTGATAAGGAATAACAAAGGATGTCTGAAGGAAGTTTAGAGGCACCAATACGTCATCCGATCGATTGGAATAATCCCGATTTTTATGATGGCGAGAAGTTAGATAAAGAATTGAGACGTGTATTTGACATCTGCCATGGATGCCGACGTTGTTTTAATCTCTGTGATACTTTTCCTAAGCTTTTTGATCTAATCGATGATTCGGAGACGGGTGAACTGGACTCAGTTGCAAGCGAGGATTTTAAACCAGCCATCGATGCTTGTACTCTATGTGATATGTGTTTTATGACAAAATGTCCCTATGTGCCACCACATGAATTTAACTTAGATTTTCCTCACCTTATGCTTCGTTATAGAGCAATAGAGCATCGTAACGGCCAAATTCCTTTTGCAACGAAGCAAATTACTGAAACTGACCGGAATGGCAAAATGGCCCGACCTGTTGCCGGGTTAGTGAATTGGGGAACCAAAACGGAAAATAAATTAACCCGACCAATATTGCAGGTTGTTTCTGGTATAAATAAAGAGGCGGATTTACCCAAATATCAATCAAAGACCATTTCTTCTCAAATTAAAACAGCTAAATCGAAAGTAAATAAGTCCGCACCAGCTTTTGGTCGAAAAGCTGTTTTATACGCAACTTGTTTTGTAAATTATAATAATTCAAAGATTGGACTGGCTGCTGAGAAAGTTCTTTCAATAAATGGTGTTGAGACTGAATTAATTTATCCTAATTGCTGTGGAATGCCGAAATTAGAGCACGGTGATATTGCCGCTGTAGCTAAAAATGCAAAAGAGGTGGCTACCGCACTATTGCCTTGGATCGATAAGGGATATGATGTTATCGCTTTAATACCAAGTTGCGCGTTGATGTTAAAGTTTGAGTGGCCGCTTATTTTACCCAATGATGAAGACATCAAACGTTTGTCTGAAGCTACCAAGGATATTTCGGAGTACATAGTCGAGCTATCCAAGAATGAAGGCCTTGCAGATGGAATGGTTTCAACTCCAAGACCTGTAACTTTACATCTAGCCTGTCATGCTCGAGCTCAGAATATGGGCCCTAAAGCAGCAGAAATGCTTAAATTACTTCCAGATGCAGATATTAAGGTTATTGAACGGTGCTCGGGCCATGGCGGTTCTTGGGGTATGATGAAAAAAAACTTTGATGCCGCTCTAAAAATTGGTAAGCCTGTTGCGCGGACTGCTTTAGAACAAATTTCTAGTGAAGTTGTGTCAGAATGTCCCCTTGCTGGAGTACATATTAGGCAGGGAATAAAACAGCTGAAAGAAGAGGGCGATGAGGGGGATCTTCCAGATACAGTTCCTCACCCAATAGAGATTTTAGCAAAATCATACGGGTTTTAAAGGGTTCATACCATGCAGCGAGAAATCTTATACCAAGATATAATGACGATGTCTCACTATGCCTCTATCAGGAGAGAACATGCTAAAAAATTAGCAGACGAGAAAAAAAATCGGCGTATTGAGGTTGGTCCTGCTTGCACATTTTATTTTGAAAGCTACAACACAATGTGGTTCCAAGTTCATGAGATGCTTTATATTGAAAAAGGTGGCGTTGATCAAATTGAAGGTGAATTAAGAGCTTATAACCCTCTTATCCCCAATGGACATGAATTAGTGGCAACCGTAATGATTGAGGTTGGTGACCCTGATCGGCGCTCCGCGCTACTTTCAAAGTTAGGCGGGTTTGAGGAAACTATTACTTTGTCTGTAGGTGATTCTGTTATAAGAGGGGTGGCCGAAGAGGATCTTGATAGGACGACGGTAGATGGTAAGGCATCATCTGTACAATTTCTCCGCTTTCCTTTTACCGGAGCTCAAATATCAGATTTCAAGAATCCAGTTAATGATATAATTTTGTCTGTTGGTCATAAAAACTATCGCCACATGGCCGGCGTGCCTTCTAATGTACGTTCAGCGCTAGCAGAGGATTTTGATTAAGGCCTGCTTATATATATTTTGGTCATATAACAGCCCGGTCTTAAGAAAGCTTGAGCCCTTTTAGCGTTGCACATTTTAATCATTTATATTTCTCTGAAGGATAAACTCCCCAAAGTTGATTGTGTCGCATCCATCCGGTATATCTAGGAAATTGAATGCGGCACCAACTGATAGTGCATTTTTTTAACTTTCCAATAACTTTTTTTCCTATTTTAGCGATTATGCGACTGTCTGTTCGTCTGCTACGGCGTAATGTTTGTGATCCCTTCCTTATTATCACCCAACGCTGACCAGATAACAGAGTTTTTTTTATCCAACCTATGCTACCCTGCCACTCTCTGACTTTGCGCCAATCTTTGTATTCAGCAATAATTTCTACTGGCATATGCTTGTAAACCAAGATCCACTTGATCGGATATCTCTTTCCTGGACCATGTCTCAAATTAACCTTCTCTGATTTCAGGGAAACAAATCGTGGCAAAGGCAAACCAGTCTGAGCCATTGCTTTTAATGTTGTTAAGGAGAAGATTAAGAAAATTGTTAAAAGTGAGCGGTAATTTAGATATTTCATGAGGTTTTTTGCAGCTTATATCCCATTTCATAATGTAAATAAATGCCATCAAAATGGAACCATCGCATTTTGGCACTTTCCTTTACAAAGTATAAACACATATCTTGCTTTTCCCGGCTTCTACAATGTTTGACAATTAAGTCATAGGCTCTACCGCCATGTTCAACGTCTACCTCAGAATGGAGCCAAAAATGCTCTATCTCATGTTCTTTAAATTTATATATATTTCTTAGTGCGGGGAGTAATTTACTATATAACTTTGGAGACTGAGACTCTGTTCCGATTCTAAGCGCGGCCATGCCACAATACCAGGGGTTGTCACGTGCGGTATCTGTAAGAAATCTTACCCAAGACCGAGTTGTCGGCAACCCTTCACTTTTTTTTATTTTTGTTGGGCTTCCCCCGTTTGCCCTTGCAAAATTTAGCATAATGTCTAAGTGCGAATGGTTCGGATTCATTTCTTCATGAAAATTGTCAATTTCGGCATGGATTACATCATTAGGTGCATCTTTGCAGATAAAAAATGTGGGTGTATTCATTTTGCTAACCCAGTGCCATTGTTCGGCTGCCCAGCCCATCATGCATCTCTTGCTTAATTTACCCTGTGACCATTTTTCTGTCATTGGATGGTTGGCACAGTGGAATTCGTTAACCATGTCCTCTAATCTTTTTCGGAATGTTCGAGACATCGCGGTTGTCCGTGTCATTTCTAAAAGGGTACCCTAAGGTTGGTTGCTACGGGGCGTCAAGTTTAGTTGCTAATCCTATATGAAAATTATTTGTCCTCCATCTTTCTCTGCTTCAGATAAGAAAGTGCTTAGACCACCGGACTTTAATGGTAGATCGTCGCGAAACGCTTTCTTATTTAATCCTGCAATAACGATTCCCATTTCACATCTATAAATCTTCACATTCAGCTCGACGCATGCTTTAAGTGTGGCGTCAATTGTACATATTCCATTTTTGTGATGTTCTTGATCTCTCTTTAATGCTGATTGGCCATTTTCCGAGTTTCCTAATAGAGACCAGCCGGGGACTCCCTCAAAATCATCTAAAATTAATTTGAGACCATTTCCGGTTAGAAAAAGACTCACAGGTCTATCGATTGCTGCTGCAGCACTTGCAATAGCTAAGCTATAATGTACACGATCATAGTCACCGGAGAAAAGAACTACAGATAAACGACGGCGGGAGGTTTCTTTCATTTGGCAATGTGACTCGAGAGATCTAAAATTGAGGGGTTATCTCCGCAAAGAGGGCAATCCCTATCTGGTTTTAGTGTCATTTTGCGGAACTCAATTTCTAGCGCGTCATAAAGCAATAAATTGGAGTCTAAGCCTGAACCAATTCCCATAATTTCTTTTAAAACCTCCGTCGCTTGCAGTGAACCCACTGTTCCAGCCAAGGCCCCTAATACGCCACCTTCAGAACAGCTGGGCACTAGGCCATTGGGAGGAGGCTCGCGATAAAGGCATCGATAACAGGGGTAATCTTGGCCAATATGTGACTTGAATGTAGCCACTTGGCCCTCAAAACGTAGAATAGCCCCTGAGATTAACGTTTTTTTATTTAGATGACATGCATCATTCAATAGAAACCGCGTTTCAAAATTATCGGAGCCGTCTACTATTATTTCATAATCAGAAATTAAATCGACTACGTTATGCGCTGTTAATCTCAATTTATAAGATTGAAAATTAATCTCATTGTTTATTTTTTTTATAGTTGTGCTTGCACTTTCGACCTTGGATTTACCAATACTATGAGAATTGTGAATAACTTGTCGTTGAAGGTTGGATAAGTCAACTACGTCATCATCCACAACACCTATTTTCCCGACACCTGCTGCTGCAAGATAGAGCAAGACTGGTGCGCCTAGGCCTCCTGCACCTATAACCAAAACACTGGAGGTTAATAGCTTTTCTTGGCCCAAGCCGCCAACTTCTGGTAGAATTATATGTCTAGCATAACGCTGAAGTTGTTTATCTGTAAACTTCATTAGACTTTAAACTTTCTGATCCGTTATCCCCGTTGAGCCAAAACCACTATCACCGCGAATTGTTTTCGGTAGGATGTCAGTTTCTATCAGGTTTGCTTGAATAACAGGGGCAACTACCATCTGTGCAATTCGCATACTACGTTCTATAATAAATTCAACGCTTCCAAAGTTCTGCAATATGACCTTTATTTCTCCGCGATAATCCGCATCGATAGTCCCTGGTGAGTTGAGTACGGTCACACCAAATTTAATGGCAAGTCCAGAGCGCGATCGAATTTGTGCTTCATAGCCTTCTGGCAATGCAATCGCTAATCCGGTTGGTACCATTATACGCTCACCGGGCCGTAAAATAATGTCACTTTCTACCGCTGCCGGTAAATCCATACCAGCCGCGCAGGTGCTTTCATAAGCTGGCAAGGGAATCTCTTGATTATGCGAAAGTCGTTTTACAGATATTGATTTCATAATTTTTATTTTTTTTCTGCCAGCGATTGAAAATGATCCGCAATCCGTTTTACTAATTCATAGGCGACATTTTTTTTCGACATTTCGGGCCAACTTTCAGTTCCGTCATTGTTAATGAAATGAACCCGATTTTGGTTGCCACCAAAAGTGTTTGATCCCATTGAGACATCATTTCCCAAAATCCAGTCACAGTTTTTTTCAATACGCTTAGGTGATGCTTTAGAAATCACATCGCTCGTTTCAGCTGCAAAACCAATCACTAGCCTTGGTCGTCCGTTACCTTTTTTAGCTAAAGTTTTCAAAATATCGGGGTTTTTTTTAAGAGAGAGGGATAGTGTATCCCCCTTTTTTTTGATTTTGCCCTTCGACTTCTTTCTAATACGCCAATCAGAGACGGCAGCCGCGCAAACAGCAATATCGGCCGGAAGAGAAGTTTTGCAGGCCTCTAGCATTTGCTCTGCTGTTTCAACATGGATTACATTTACACCAGTAGGGTCTGGTTCTTGGGTGGGACCGGTCACAAGTGTTGTATCGGCGCCAAATTTTGCGAGCGCTGAAGCTATAGCATGTCCCTGTTTTCCAGAGGAGCGGTTAGCTATATAACGAACCGGATCTATGGCCTCTTGAGTGGGACCACTGGTCACAATAGCATGAACGCCACTCAGCCGACCCTCGCAGGAAAAATAAAGTTGGATTTCTGAAAGAATTTCATGTGGTTCCATCATTCGTCCCATACCAAATTCGCCGCATGCCATATTACCGGATCCCGGCCCGATAATTTGCACACCCCGATTACGCAAAATTTTCAAATTATTAACGGTAGCCTCATGTTTCCACATGCGAACATTCATTGATGGGGCCGCCATAATAGTTTTGTCTGCAGCTAGTAAGATAGTAGTCGCCAAGTCATCAGCAACACCCTGCGCCATGCTAGAAAGTATATTAGCGGTTGCCGGTGCTATTACGATTAAATCTGATTCCCGAGAAAGCCGAATATGCCCCATTTCATTTTCGTCGGTTAGCGAAAAAAGGTCACTGAATACCTTTTCCTCGGATAATACTGAGACCGATAAAGGTGTGATAAATTTAGTCGCTGCTTTAGTTAGAACACAGCGGACTAAAACGCCTTGTTCTCTGAGATGGCGAATTAAATCTAAACTTTTATAAGCTGCTATACCACCGGATATAACCAATAAAATGCGTTTGCCCTTCAGCATAATTACGGACCTTTGGTTAAAAATTTGATTTGTTTTTTTAGTAAATTAGTGTTTCAGGCCCGTAACGGCAAGAATTCACTTTTATGCTATAGAAATAAGTTATTATTTTGCAAATAATAAAAAGCGGTACTAAAAGTACCGCTTTTTATATTCTAGTTTACTTTTGATTAATCAATTTTCTGACGCGCTTAAACAACTTAGCCTCGGCATTGGTAATAAGTTTTGCATGGGCTTGTTGAGGTTGCCAATTAATATAACCCCAGTCCATTTTCCGCGTTTTTGCGGCTGCAATGGCTTCCGGATCCTTGGCCATTTTTTTGAATGCTATTCGAAGTGCGTTCAGCCGGGCTTTAGGGATACCCGGTGGCGCAATCCATGCCCGTCCAATCACATCATTGTTACTGATTAACTCAACAATTTTACGGTCCAATGGATTTTGAACTAAGTCACGAAAAACTGGGGCATTTGGTGCATCCTTAAGTGGCGACAGGGAATTTGCTGCGAGCACGATTACACGCCCGTCCTTCAGCCAATGCGGACGTATTAATGCGACTGATGACCAACCGGATTGGAAGCCGTCAGCTTCTTTATTATCTAACGCTTTATAGACACCAGCCATACCGCGATAGCCTGTAACAATTTTAAATTTTGTACCAATCATACTGTTTGCAAGCTTAGGTAAAATAAATGTTTGTGATCCTTTGCCAGTCGAAGCAAAAACAACAGATTTCTTTTTTGCCTCTTCCATTGTTTTAATTCCGGAACGCTTGAGGACTACAAAGGCTCCCTGTGGTTTGTCGACACCCCCTAAATAATGAAAATTATTGGCAACATATTTTACTCCTGTTGTGCGCATCCGCGATGCAAAGGGTGTATCTGAAAGTAAAATACCTATTGCAGTCCCATCTTTTGCTGCCCGATTATATAGGTAGTTAGCTGCTTTAGTGCCCCCGGCCCCTCCCATATTTTGTGTAATAAATGTTGGATTACCTGGCATATGTTTCTTCATAAATGGTGAGATAAATAGTGAATATTTATGATGGCCTCCCCCTGCGCGAGCTGCGACAACTATTTTAACCTGCTTTCCTTTATAAAAATTCGCAACATCGTTGGCTTTAACCTCAAAACCCAAACCGAATGAAAGAAAAGCTGTTATCGCCGTAAAAGCTAATGCTGATTTTAGAGAATTCATTTTATTTTTCCCCTGTTAAAGTTTTAGTTTTTTATTTCTGTATCATTTTGTATGAAAATATTACGAGAAAAGCAATTTTGAGCTACTTTTTAGTAAATTGATACAATTAAAAAACTCATCACTAACCCGGCTCCAATCCACCAAGCCCAGCGCGAAATAGGTTTGTGTTTCGACATGGTGTTGGTGGTGCCTTGATCTAACTTCAGACCCCGTTGCCCAATAGTTTTCACGCTTTCGCTTAAATTTATTATTAAACTCGGGAGATGTTCGATCACTTTTCCAGCCTCAGAAATAGCTTCCTTGGCTCGGAATTCTTGGGTGAGGTTCTTTTCTACCCATTCCTCTATTAGAGGCCTGGCCAATTCCCACATATTTGTCTCTGGGTAGAGTTGTCGTCCAACCCCTTCAGCCACAAGCATTGTTTTTTGAAGTAAAAGCAATTGTGGTTGTGTTTCCATTTCAAATCGTTGAGCAACAAGAAAGAGTTGTTCCAGAAGGCGGGCTAAAGAAATTTCCTTCAAGGGTAATCCCATTATGGGTTCGGCGATCGCCCTTGCGGCTTGGGCAAAAGATTCCCGTGTTTTGGAATTTGGAAGATAACCGGCTGTAACGTGTGCTTTTGCAACTTTGGTATAGTCAGCTTCAATAAAACCAGTGAGCATTTCGGCTAAGTAATATCGTGTTTTTTTATCAACACGCCCCATGATACCAAAATCTATTATATTTATTACGCCGTCTTTGCTGACCAATATATTCCCTGGGTGAAGGTCAGCATGAAAAAAACCGTCTCTGAAGACCTGAAGAAAAAATGCTCTAGCCATATTTGCTACTAATTTTTCAATATTTAATCCGTTTTTATTTAGTTCAGATACTTCATCTATGGGAGTCCCAGAAATACGCTCTGAAGTCAGGACTCTCTTGCCTGTTCGGGACCAGTCCATTTTTGGAATATTGAAGCTTGGATCATTTTTAAAATTAAGTCGAAGCTCATCACCAGCGGCAGCCTCTAGTCTTAAATCCATTTCCATAAAAACGGTTTGAGAAAGGGTATCAACAACTTCAACCGGGCGGAGGCGACGTATATTGGGTGCAAAACGTTCTAAAATGGACGCTAACCAATATAATAAATCGAGCTCATGATTAAATTTTTCTTCAATGTCTGGCCTTAAGATTTTTACTGCGACGGGAATATCTTCTGAAGTTGTAGCAAAATGAACTTGCGCAATTGAAGCAGCTGCAATCGGGGTTTCTTCAAAAGTTTTGAATATTTGATCTAGCGATTTTCCAAATTCATCTTCAATTGCCTGTTTAGCGTCCTTTGAAGAGAAGGGTGGCAAATGATCTTGAAGTTTGCTTAGGTCGTCAGCAAGGTCTTGCCCAATTAAATCGGGCCTAACAGAGAGCGCCTGCCCTAATTTGATAAACCCCGGCCCAAGATTTTGAAGAGCTAGTGCTAATTTTTGACCGTTGCGTAGGTTTGTGACCTCTGCCGTGATACTCACGCCGAAGGTAATAAGCCTAATAATAATATTTAGGAATTTTATAGGTATCTCATTTCGCTCAACAAAAAATAAAGCATCATAACGCGCAATTGTACGAATTATTTGGATTAAAGTTTTTATTTTAAGAAAACTACGGATCATCTGCTTCAGATGCGCCATCCAGAATGTATGGCAACAATGCCGCCGGATAGAGTATGATAATTTATATTTGAAAACCCAGCTCTCTTGAGTTCCTCGGCCAAAATGTCAGGTTTTGGAAACTTACGAATACTTTCAACTAAATATTGGTATGATTCCCTATCTTGTGTGATTAATTTCCCAAGCCAAGGAAGAATGTGTTTTGAATATGCTTCATATAATGGAGCTAAGGTTGGAGTTATAACAGGTGAAAACTCAAGACATAAAAAATGTCCCCCAAATTTTAGGACTCTGTGCATTTCGGAGAGGCTGGCGGAACGATCAGTGACATTTCTCAGACCGAAAGATATTACACAAATGTCAATGGATAAATCCTCTATTGGTATCCTCTCAGCTGGAGCAGTAATAAATTCAATACCTTTAACATAACCTCGATCTACGGCCCTTTTGCGCGCTATTTCTAGCATCGCATCATTAGGGTCACACAAGGTAGCCTTAAAACCCTTAGAATGTTTCGGACCTTCTTTTTGCAGGCAATCGAGACATTGAAGAGTAATATCTCCAGTCCCTGCTGCCATATCTAAGAATTGCACATGGGACCTTGGATTAATATGGTTAATAAGTACTTTTTTCCATAATCGATGCAATCCCCCGCTCATCAAATCATTCATAAGATCATATTTATGTGCCACAGATTGAAATACATTAGACACCAATGCCGCATGCTCCCCCCTACTGACACGGCGATAGCCAAAGTTGGTTTCGGAATCACTTGCCGAGTCCGTTGTGTATTTTTTTTTCATGTGTTCACAATAGCCTAGCAAGGCTATTGACGCTAGCTTGAGTATTTGAAACTAGAAATGTTTTAAAATTCCTGGAGATATATAATGCCTGAACTTCCAGAAGTAGAAACAATTCGGCGAGGCCTTTTAAAGGCCATGAAAGGGCAGTGTGTTAGTAAAATAATAGTGCGGCGTACAGATTTAAGGCGGCCTGTGCCTAAAAATTTTATTGATATAGTCTCTGGTAAAAGGATCTTAGATGTTAATCGTCGAGCAAAGTATCTCTTGGTTAATTTAGAAGCTAATGTTGTTGTAATCGTACATTTAGGAATGTCGGGTCGAATGGTGATAGAGCGCGGGACGGATCCCAACATCCCTAGTAGAAAGCATGAACACATAGTTTTTATTTTAGAAGATGATACAAATGTGAGATTTTCTGATCCACGACGTTTTGGATTAATTGAAATTTCCAATTCTAAGAACCTCAACTCACATGAATTGCTTAGGAATATCGGTATTGAGCCACTTAGCAAAGAATTTAACGCTTTAACGATTGCCAAACAGTTTAAGAAGAGGAAAAGGACAATCAAGTCTGTTTTATTAGATCAGAGTATCGTTGCGGGCTTAGGCAATATATATGTTTGCGAAGGACTTTTTATGGCTAAAATATCTCCAACGCGTATTGCTCATTCTGTGACATTTAAAGAAATTGAAATTTTTGTAATAAAGATCAAACAGCTTTTGCTTGATGCAATAAGTTCCGGTGGTTCTACTTTAAAGGATCATGTAAGTGTCACAGGAAATATGGGGTATTTTCAATATAAATTTCTAGTTTATGGACGTGAGAATAAACCATGTATGATCTGCGGAGAGGCGATTACTCGAATTAATCAAGCAGGAAGGTCGACATTTTTCTGCAATAATTGTCAAAAATAAATCTATGTGTGTTATGAATCTAAGACTAGGAAATAAATTTTTTTTCATTCTAAAAAATGTGGCTTTCATTTTCTTGTTAGGATTTTTTTTATGCAATGTGAATTCTGCATTGGCCTCATCTTTTTTTTCCACCATTGACGATTTGCCGATGATGAGGGGTATGGAGGAATCAAAAGATTCTGGTGTGATGTTTTCAACCCTAAAAGGTAGGATATTTGAGATCGCAGCTAATGGAAAATTAGGAGAAGAAATTTCCAAACGTAAAGTCATATTATTTTATGCTCAGACACTCCCTCAGTTGGGTTGGAGATCAGCAGGTTTCAATGCTTGGATCCGTGAAGGAGAGCGGTTACAGCTTAAAATCTCTATAAATAAAGGAATCCTGACTACTCATTTTTCTCTTATGCCAAAATAGTTTTTCAATAAAAGGAATTATGCCTAATGACTTATGATACGATTAAAGCCGAACTTCATGGCAATGTAGGTCTCATAACCCTTAATCGGCCAGATTCTTTAAATGCACTTTCCTCAAAGTTGATTAGTGAGTTAGCTGAGGAGTTGAAGCTGATGGACACCAATAAAGAAATCGGAGCTATGGTTTTAACTGGTTCTGATAAAGCATTTGCTGCCGGTGCAGATATTAGGGAAATGCAAGATAAAATGTGGCCCGAGACATTTAATGAGGACTTTATTACGGATGGATGGGAGCAAGTAGCAGATTGTCGGAAGCCTATTATAGCTGCAGTCGCAGGTTTTGCTCTAGGCGGCGGCTGTGAAATAGCGATGATGTGTGATTTTATTTTGGCGGCGGAGTCAGCAAAATTTGGACAGCCAGAGATTAAAATTGGAGTATGGCCGGGGGCAGGGGGGTCTCAGCGCCTGACTCGATTGGTTGGTAAGTCTAAGTCAATGGAAATGTGTTTGACCGGGAGGATGATGGGGGCTGAAGAGGCCGAGCGTGTCGGTTTGGTTAGTCGAGTTGTACCGGATGCGGATTTAATTGAAGACGCAATAAATACGGCAAAACAAATTGCATCGATGTCACGCCCTGCCACGCTTATGATTAAAGATATTATTAACCGTTCCTATGAAACAACTCTTTCAGAAGGTATTAGGTATGAAAGGCGCATGTTCCAAGCATCGTTTGGAACGCCAGATCAGCGAGAGGGTATGGCGGCTTTTGTTGAAAAACGTAAGCCGGAATTTAGTTAAATTTGGTCATATGAAAAGTCCATATAATAATCAGTTAAAAGCTTGACGAAAAAGTGGGACCACTATACAAACCCACACCGCTAAATTTATAGGCAGGGTAAATATTAATGGCTAATTCGATTTCTGCAAGAAAGCGTGTAAGACAAACGGATAAACGAGCAGCGCAAAATCGTGATCGCCGTAGTCGAATTCGTACAGTTGTAAAGGATGTTGAACTCGCAATAGCGAGAGGGAATCGTGCGGACGCCGAGGTAGCATTCAAGGCAATGGAACCTGAACTGATGCGTGGTGTGACCAAAGGGATTCTAAAAAAGAACACAGCATCACGCAAAGTTTCACGGTTATCTGCGCAAGTTAACTCACTTAAATAATTTACTTCAAACCTCTCTGTGAAGAGAGAGCTGATCTTTGCAAATTTTTCAGTGCCATATAGCTTGCTGGTATCCCAAAATTTTAGGATTTTCGTGCAAGTCATTGAGTTGATGGAAGGAATCGAAAATGCTTGGTTTGTCAATGTATTTTTTTTCATTTTTGTTAATGTCTCGACTTGCTATCCTTTCTCACCCCATTTAGATTTATGCTCGGCTTCTTAATAGAAAAAAAGACGGTAAAGTAATCAATTTTAGTGTTAAGTAAAACACTAGTAATAGAATATTAAATTACAGTAAAAATTGTTTTTTTATTTACTTTTAATCTATTTCGAAGGTGGGTCCTAAATAAAAAGGGCCCCCGGGGGACGATTCGATATTTAGCTACCTTTCAATAGGAAAAAATTTTTGATTTAAGAATTTTATATTTAGGTAGACTGTTTAAAATTAATTTATCCGCTACTTGGTGGATGAGTTTTGGCTGGGGAAAAAAATATGCCGGGACCGAAGCTGGATCCGAAAACTACTGCCCAATGGGCTAGGGTGCGCGGTTTTTTGAGGTCTGAGGTTGGAGATGCTTCCTACCGTAGTTGGTTGAAGCCGGTAACCTTAGTTGAAGTCAACGACGGATTTGTCAAGGTTGCGGTGCCAACACGTTTTATGCGTGATTGGGTGGTTAGTCATTATGGTGATCGGATCAGAGAGCTTTGGCAACAGGAAAATACTGACATTGAAAATATAGAGATTTTGGTCCAGACACCAACCACAAGGGCACTGAAACGACCTGCAGATGTAAATTTATTCGTGCAAGGGGGTGGCGCAAAAGCGCCCTTACAAAAAGAAATAGGCAAAACCCGCTCCGAAATTAGCGCCCCCATTGATCCACGTTTCAATTTTAATAATTTTGTGGTGGGTAAACCAAATGAATTAGCTCATGCGGCGGCCCGGCGAGTGGCAGATTCAGATAGTGCGCCGTTTAATCCCCTTTTTCTATATGGTGGTGTTGGCTTGGGCAAAACACATTTAATGCATGCAATAGCTAATCATACACTACAAAAGTTTCCGGACCGTCGGGTAGTCTATCTGTCAGCAGAAAAATTTATGTTCTATTTTATTCGTGCTTTACGATTTAAGGATACGGTGACGTTCAAGGAGCATTTTAGGTCTGTTGATCTACTTATGATTGATGATGTGCAGTTTATAAATGGTAAGGAGGCAACACAGGAGGAATTTTTTCATACCTTTAATGATTTAGTTGATAATAATCGTCAGGTAGTAATTTCCGCTGACAAATCTCCTTTGGACCTAGAAGGGATGGAGGAACGTTTGCGGTCACGTTTGGGCTGGGGATTAGTTGCCGATATTCATGCAACAAGTTTTGAGCTTCGACTTGGAATTCTTGAAGTCAAAATTGAACGCCTTGGCCTCGAAATACCTATTAAAGTAAAAGAGTTTTTGGCACATCGGATAACTTCAAATGTGCGCGAGTTAGAAGGGGCATTGAATAGGGTGGTGGCTCATGCTGAGCTCGTAGGGCGAGAAATTACTTTGGAAACTTGCCAAGAAGTGTTGCACGATATCCTTCGCGCTAATGACCGACGTGTGACAATAGAAGAAATTCAAAAGCGCGTTTCTGAACATTTTAATATCCGTGTTGCAGATATGCACTCTGCTCGCCGTGCACGCGCCGTGGCACGCCCCCGCCAAGTTGCAATGTATCTATCAAAACAGTTAACTTCTCGCTCTTTGCCCGAAATTGGTAGAAAGTTTGGAGGTAGAGACCATACAACTGTTATGCACGCTGTTAAAAAAGTCGAAGAGTTACGACATATAGATTCGGCATTCTGTGAGGATGTTGATCTTTTGAGGCGAATGTTAGAGGGATAATCGCAGTTTTTAGCCGTTTTTTTGATTTTTAAACGTTTTTTTTTAAAGCATCTTAAACCGTGCGGCGAATACCTTGTCCTGATATAATCTTCTAGTCAGTTATATTCTTTTGGCTGGCGAAGTTATACTGGAGTTTTGATGTAAACAAAAATAATGTGACAATATGAAGTTTATGATAAATCGCGGTGCTTTATTGAAAGCATTGGCTCATGTCCAGAGTGTAGTAGAACGGCGGAATACAATTCCAATTTTGTCAAATGTTCTAATAAGAGCTCAAGACGGAATGGTTGAATTGTCAGCTACTGACATGGATATCGTAGTTGTTGAAAAAGTGGCAGCCGATGTGACACAAGGTGGCTCGACTACTGTTGCGGCACATACACTTTTCGATATTGTTCGAAAATTAGAAGATGGCTCTCAAATAGAACTCGGGGGTGGAGTAGAGGAAGGTCAAATTGCAATGCGTTCTGGCCGTTCTACTTTAAAACTCGCTGCGCTTGCTAGCGAAGATTTTCCAGCAATTACAGATGATAATATGCCGAATAGCTTTGTGTTAGATGCGGGCGCATTGCGTAATTTAATAGATCGCACTCGCTTTGCAATCTCAACAGAGGAAACACGATATTATTTGAATGGCATATATCTTCATGCAGTAACAAGTACGAACGGTGAATCTGTCTTGAGAGCGGTGGCCACTGACGGTCATCGTTTGGCGCGCATGGAAATACCACTGCCCTCTGGGGCTGAAAATATTCCAGGTGTGATAGTGCCGCGAAAGACTGTTAATGAGTTGCGTAAATTAATTGAGGAAGTTGATGATGAGATAGCAGTTCTAATGTCAGATACTAAAATTCGATTTTCAATAAATGGTATCGTTTTGAGTTCCAAACTAATTGATGGGACTTTTCCAGATTATGATCGAGTAATTCCAGAAGAAAATGACAAATTTTTAGAGGTCAGTTGTAAACGTTTCGAGCGTGCGGTTGATTTGGTGTCTACGATTTCCACCGAGAAATCGCGGGCAATAAAGCTAACTTTAGCGGCTAATAGTTTGGTTTTGTCTGCTACTAGTCCAGAGTCTGGCAGCGCTACGGAAGAATTAGAAATTGATTATAACGATGGGGATATAGAAATCGGTTTTAATTCAAAATATTTAATCGATATAACCCAGCAAATTCAGGGTAAAAAAGCCTGTTTTGCACTTTCTGATGCAGCCTCACCTACGCTTGTCACGGACGAAGAAGATGAGAACGCTCTTTATGTGCTTATGCCTATGCGTGTATAGAGTGAGGGGCTGAAACGCTGTCCACATTAGAGCATGCATTTCAATTAAACGATGGGCCTCAAGCGATGGCAATACGTCGATTGTCTTTGAGTAATTTCCGTTGTTATTCTTCTTTACGTTTGACCATTGAATTTCCAATTATAGTACTTACCGGCCCTAACGGAGCAGGCAAAACAAATATTCTAGAGGCCATATCTTTCTTGGTTCCTGGTCGTGGATTGCGCGCAGCAAATTTGGGTGATGTCGCACTAACCGCAAGAAATACGCATAATCATATAAAAAATTGGGCGGTATCAGCTACTGTTGCGGGCTGCGGAGGAACTTATGAATTCGGCACAGGGATTTCTCAAGAGATCCCCATGGGAAGATTAAAGAGAGCTGTAAAAATTGACGGGCAGTTGATGAAAGGGCAATCCTCACTGGGGGAGAAATTATCTGTTCTATGGCTTACTCCTGATATGCAACGCTTATTCAATGAGGGACCATCTAGCCGCCGGCGCTTTTTAGATCGATTGGTGTTTGGATTTGATCCTGCGCATGCAGGGCGATTGAAATCTTTTGATAAATCATTACGTGAAAGATCATTGTTAATTCAAAATGAGGCAGTTCTAGGGAAAAAAGCAGACCCCGACTGGCTTGATATATTAGAAAACACAATTGTCGAAAAGGGTGTGGCTATTTCAGCAGCGCGCGTCGCGTTAGTGGATCGTTTGAATCCAGCATGCGGAATGGGTATTGGGCCATTTCCGTCTGCGTCTCTTTCGGTTGTTGGAGTTTTAGAAAGTTGGTTAAGTGAAATGCCTGCTGTGGAGGCTGAGGACCTCTATCGTTCTTCTCTTAAAAAATCTCGGAAATTGGCATCGACAAATCTGGGAAAGGGAATTGGTCCTAACTATAGTGAGTTTTTTGTTGAGCATATTTCAAAAGAAATGCCTGCGAGCCAATGTTCAACAGGAGAACAGAAAGCTTTATTGATTAGTATAGTTCTTGCAAATGCCCGACTTCAGTCTCTTGAAAGGAACGCGATGCCAATTTTATTGCTTGATGAAATAGCGGCTCATGTTGATGAGGCAAGACGTGCGGCTCTCTTTAGTGAACTTGGGGATCTTGGCGCGCAAGCGTGGATGACAGGTGCAGACCCATCTTTTTTTACACAACTTTCAGGGTTGGCGCATAATTTTTCCATAAATAATTCAAAGGTAACTGAAATTCCGTTCACCTAAATCCTTTATTCTTTTAATGTTTAATTGGTGAAAAAAATGAAACCTAAAGATCAAGAAGAGTCAAAAGAGAATAATTCTGAATATGGTGCGGAATCTATTCAAGTTCTGCGCGGTTTAGACGCTGTTCGCAAAAGACCGGGAATGTATATTGGCGATACGGATGATGGTTCGGGTCTGCATCACATGGTCTATGAAGTCGTAGATAATGGCATAGATGAGGCGCTAGCGGGTATTTGCGATCGAGTTGAGGTAGTCCTTAATGGCGATGGCTCGGTCTCAATTCGTGATAATGGACGCGGAATACCTGTTCAAATTCATGAGGAAGAAGGTGTCTCAGCGGCTGAAGTGATCATGACTCATCTCCATGCCGGAGGAAAGTTTGATCAAAATTCATATAAAGTTTCTGGGGGGTTGCACGGTGTTGGAGTTTCCGTTGTGAATGCTCTTTCGTCATGGTTAGAGCTCAAAATTTGGCGTGATAATGCGGAATGGTTCATGCGGTTTGAAAACGGTGTGCCAACAAAGCCTCTTGAACGATTATCAGATTGGACTGGTCCAACAGGTAGTCAGGTCACGTTTATGGCCTCGAAGGATACGTTTACGAATATTAATTATGATTTTGCTAAATTGGAACACCGACTACGGGAATTAGCATTTCTTAATTCGGGTGTTACATTAGTGGCCAATGATTCCCGAGGGGTTGAGCCCAACATTGTTGAAATGCACTATGAAGGCGGACTTGCTGCTTTTGTTAACTTTATTGATCGAGGCAAGACGCCATTACTTGAGGATCCTATAACCATTCAAGGTGAGCAAGATAATATAACTATGGAGGTAGCATTAGAGTGGTCAGATAGTTATCATGAAACCACACTTTGTTTCACCAATACTATTCCACAAGGAGATGGAGGAACGCATCTTGCAGGTTTTCGCGCTGCTCTTACGAGAACGATTAATTCCTATGCGAACACCCTAGGAATAATTAAGAAAGAAAAAGTATCTTTAACCGGTGACGATATGCGTGAGGGGCTGACTTGCATTCTATCTGTAATGGTACCCGATCCTAAATTTTCATCTCAAACAAAAGAAAAACTTGTTTCATCCGAGGTGCGTCCTGTGGTGGAGAGTATAGTAGGAGAAAAATTGGGACAGTGGTTTGAAGAACATCCTAATGAGGCCAAGAAAATAGTAGCAAAAATAGTGGATGCAGCGGCTGCTCGGGAGGCGGCGCGTAAGGCTCGTGATTTGACCCGACGTAAGGGCGCTTTAGATATCTCCAGTTTGCCTGGTAAACTGTCAGATTGTCAGGAACGGGATCCGGCACAATCTGAGATTTTTATTGTGGAGGGTGATTCTGCGGGAGGATCTGCTAAACAAGGCCGCAATCGTAGGACGCAGGCTATTTTACCTCTAAGAGGTAAAATATTGAATGTGGAAAGAGCAAGATTTGATAAAATGTTATCCTCAGCAGAAATAGGAACTTTAATTGCTGCTTTGGGGACGGGCATCGGACGGGAAGACTTTGATGTAGAAAAAGCTCGTTATCATAAAATAATTATTATGACCGATGCTGATGTTGATGGTAGTCATATTCGAACCTTACTTTTAACTTTCTTTTTTAGGCAAATGCCCGAGTTAGTTGAGCGCGGTTATTTGTATATCGCGCAACCACCACTTTATCGTGCAAAAAAAGGCTCCGAGGAGATTTACCTAAAAGATGATCCAAAGCTGGAGGAATACCTGATTGAAGCTGGTCTGAAAGACTGTCTACTTATAATACAGGATGATGCTGAAGTGGCTGGTGCAGATTTACGCTCCATAGTTGAGACGGCTATGCATGCTAAAACTACGATGCAACCTATTTTGCAGAAATTATCAAATCCAATGGTTGCCGAGCAGGCAGCAATTTTAGGTGCTTTTAATTCAGAGCTTCTTGGGTCTGAGAAATTAGAGGCACAAATTGCCGAAGCGATCGCTCGCCGTTTGGATGGGCTTAGCCCCGAAAATGAGAGGGGTTGGAGGGTAGAAATCCTAGATGGCGGAGGTTTTGCTTTTGCGCGTACCTTGCGTGGAGTAACCGAAAGGCATGTTATAGATGGAGTGCTAGTTAAATCGGCTGAAGCTCGCCGCCTGGATGAGATGGTTCCGGATTTACAGAATATTTATGCAAAGCCAGCTTATTTAAAGGTGAAGGACAATAAAATAAGAATAGAGGGGCCACTAGGTTTAGTTGACGCTGTTCTCGAAAATGGTCGAAAGGGTGTTTCAATCCAACGTTATAAAGGTCTAGGTGAGATGAATCCCGAACAACTTTGGGAGACCACTTTAGATCCAGAGGTGAGAGCGCTTCTGCAGGTAAAAATTGATCACCGAGATGCAGCGGAAGAGGTGTTTTCAACTCTTATGGGTGATGTTGTTGATCCGAGAAGGGAGTTTATTCAGTCAAATGCTCTAAAAGTTGTTAATCTAGATGCATAGGTTTGCTGTTTGGGGCATTGCAGATATTTTGAAATTTGTCTCCTAAAATCGAAAATATAGAAACTTCACGAATTTCAGTAGATAGTTTTTTATAAAATTTTCGGGCACCCTTGTTTTTTTTATTCACAGCCCAAAACAGCCATTCTCCACCAGCCATTTTACACGCAATGGAGGTCGCCTGCATCAAAGCATATCCTACCCCTTTCCTTCTCCAAGGCTCATCAACATATAGGTCGGAAATATATAATCCTCTACTAGCACTGTTAGTATTATAACCTTCAAAATAAAGCGTATATCCTATTACCTCTTTGTTTATTTCGGCTATCAAGGTTTTAAATGCCGGGTTATCCCCAAAACCGTCTCTACAGAAATATTCCTCCGTGAGACATGAGGGGCGATTGCCGTCAGTCTTACTCAAAGATCTTGCTAATCGGACAATTTCGGCGGCGTCTTTTTTTTTTGCATGGCGAATGTGTAAGGAGGGGATATGTTTTTTTGAAGTTTTTATTTTAGAAAAAACCATCATGCTCTTATGAAACCTGTTGATTCACAAAATTAAAGGTATGTTTAAACATTGAAATTTAAATTTACAAAACTTTTAAAGTAGTACGAGTTAAGTGTAAAAAGATAAATGGTAAAAAAACCTTCTAATAAAGGGCCCGAGAGTATTCCAAGCCAAGGGAAAAAAAAGTCCCTTTGGCTCAGGGCTTTGCGTTTATCTTCTCTTTTAATGCTATGGCTGGGATTAGCATTGTTAGTTTTAACTGCGTATTATGCATGGGATTTGCCAGATGTAGATAATTATGAAAAACAAACTCGGCGACCTAGTATTACAATACTTGCTGCTGACAATACGGTGATTACTACTTACGGCGATGTGTATGATAAGGCTGTGAAATTCAACGAGGTTCCTCCTTATTTAATTCAGTCAATTATAGCTACGGAAGATCGGCGTTTTTTTTCTCATATTGGTGTTGATGTTTTTGGAATGGTAAGAGCGGCATTAGCTAATGTAAGAGCTAAAAGAATAAGGCAAGGGGGAAGCACGCTGACCCAGCAGCTGGCCAAAAACTTATTTTTAACCCCAGAAAGGTCGATGCGCAGAAAAATACAGGAAATTTTGCTCGCTTTTTGGCTGGAAACCAGGTTTTCTAAGAGACAAATTATTACACTTTATCTTAATCGTGTTTATTTGGGGGTCGGTACTTTCGGGGTGGCGGCGGCAGCAAGACGATATTTCGGTAAGTCTATAAAAAATATTAGTCTAAAGGAGGCTGCACTGCTATCGGGCTTACTAAAAGCGCCTTCACGTTATTCTCCTTTTCGTAATAAAAAACTCAGTTTGAAACGGGCCAACCAAGTCTTAACTAATATGTTCGTTGCTGGTTTTTTATCAAAAAGCGATGTGCAGCGTGCAAAAGCGGAGGTAATTAAATTAGCAAATCAAAAAAGTGGGTCTGGTGCACGTTATTTTGCAGATTGGTTGCTTCAACGCGCATTCGGGTTTGTAGGAAAAGGCAATCAGGATTTAATTATAAAAACTACGTTATCACCTTATTTACAAAATATCGGGGAGCAACAAGTAAGAAATTCCCTTAAGAAAGATGGAAAAGCACTAAGAGTGGGGCAGGCTGCGTTAGTATCCCTTTCTCCTGACGGAGCTATTCGGGCCATGGTTGGTGGCCGACGCTATGCAGCTAGTCAATTTAATAGAGTTAATCAAGCATTGCGCCAACCTGGTTCTGCATTCAAGCTATTTGTTTACGTTGCTGCTCTCGAATCAGGTTTAAAACCTAATGATATAGTTATTGACGAACCTATTTCTATCGACGGTTGGAAACCTAAAAATTATACAGGGAAATTCTTGGGACCGGTGACCCTTCGTCGAGCGCTGTCAGAGTCAATCAATACTGTTGCTGTAAAAGTGTCAGAAAAAATTGGAAGGGAAAAAGTTATAAAAGTTGCACATAAACTCGGTATTACTGCGAAACTGAAAGGGCATCCATCTATTGCCTTGGGAGTGGATGGGGTGAACCTTCTGGATTTAACTTCTGCTTATGCCTTATTTGCCAATCGGGGCTACCCAGCTTGGCCATACGGAATAATAGAGATAAGAAACAAAAAGAATGAAATACTTTACAGACGCTCTCGTGTGTTGGCTGGTCGGTTAGTACAAAAAAAAATAGTAAAAGATATAAAATCTATGTTAATTGATGTTGTTGAATCTGGAACAGGTAAAAGAGCTCGTCTCTCGGAAGTAGTTGCTGGAAAGTCCGGCACTAGCCAAGGCTTTAGAGATGCGTGGTTTATCGGCTTTACAAAAAACCTTGTGACAGGAGTTTGGGTCGGGAATGATAATTTTCTTCCGATGATAGGAGTTACCGGAGGTTCTTTGCCAGCGGATCTTTGGAAAAGATTTACTCTTAAATCTTTGAAAAGTATGCCTGCCTCAAAAAAGCCAAAACTGTGATGCAACTTTTTTAAGACATTTGATATGCTTAACGCTTTATCACCTAAATTTTATAAGCTTAATGAAAATTTCCCTGACGCCTAAAAAACTATTACCGATTGCTCTTCTAACAATGATTGGTTGTTTATGGGGTTTCTTTTTTATTCTTATCAAAAATACTGTGACGAATGGTATTCACCCTACAGCTTATGTTTTTTGGTTTTGTCTAGGGTCTGGTTTGGTAGTATTCTTGATAGGGTTGATTCGGGGGGTATATCCACCCATTACCTCTAACTATATAGCATACTATTTTCGTGCAGCCGCTTTACGGTTTACCTTTGCAAATATGATTCTTTACGCTGCCCAGGGGAATCTGCCAGTCGGAATTATGGCGGTTATAATGGCTTTTACACCTATTTTTACGCATTTAGTAAGTTTAGTGACAAAAGTTGAAAAATTTATCTGGTTGCGGTTGAGTGGTATATTACTGGGGTTCGGTGGTGTTCTTTTTATCCTGATACCTAAGGCATCTTTGCCCCACCCCTCGATGGCAATTTGGGTAATAATCGGGTTTGGTACGCCTTTATTACATGGTTTAGCCTATGTTTTCTTATCAAATTCTAATCGTCCACCGAAAATAGATTCACTACAATTGGCTTGTGGAACCTTGTTTGCTGCTGCTGTTATGGCGTTGCCAATTTCTCTAGCTTTAGGGGAGTTCCATGTACTTGCTCCTCCATTTACTAATGGAGAAATTTCAATGATGTTACATTTTATTTTGGCAGGCTTTAACTTTTACGGGGTTTTTGAATTGATACGTATTTCAGGACCAACCTACATGAGTCAGTCAAGTTTCTTGTCAGTAGTTTTTGGTGTTTTTTTTGGGATTGTTTTACTGGGAGAAAAACACAGTCTTTTCGTTTGGTTTGCAATAACTTTGATCATTTGCGGGGTTGCTCTGGTAAATGCACGTCATGAAAAATATCTGAAAAAATAATCATCTGATCCAATCGATAATATGTTTATCTGGATTGAGGGTGTCATTTTCTAAAATTGTGCGCCCCCGAACAGAAATTCCAGCGATGTGGACTGTATCCGACCTACCTGAAACTAGTGGATGCCACCAAGGAAGTTCTTTTCCTTCCGCAATTAAACGGTATGCACATGTTGAAGGCATCCAATTTAAATTTTTAATATTTTGGGCATTAAGCCCGATACAATCTGGAATCCGTCGTTGACGGTTTTGGTAATCTTTACATTTACAGGTTTTAGTATTTAAAAGCTTACAGGCAATATTTGTATAGGCAATTTCTTTAGTATCAATATCCTCTAATTTTAACATGCAGCAGCGTGCACAACCGTCACACAATGACTCCCATTCTTCTTGGCTTAATTCGGTAAGGCTTTTTTCTTTCCAAAAAGATTTTTGGTGTTTTTTTTGCATTTTACATTAAAGCCTTTTAGCTAATACTTTTGCTATCGCACTTGGATCAGTCTGATGATTAAAGTGAGTAATATAATTACCATTTTTACCCATCAAGAATATTATTGATGAATGGTCCATTAAATAGTTTTCTGGTTCTTTCTTGTCTTTATCTGGAAATATTTTTGCAAAATAAACCCGGTATGTTTTTGCTATAGTCTTCAAAATTTCTTGACTACCCGTCAAACCTAAAAAGGTGGGGTGAAAATTTTTAACATACATTTTAAGGTGGGACGGATTATCCCGCATGGGGTCGATAGATATAAATATGGGTTGAATTTTCTTCGAATTATCCCCCAATGCATTTAACGCTGATCCCATTATCTGAAGTGCTGTTGGACAGACGTCTGGACAATAGCTATAGCCAAAGTAGATCAGCATAAATTTTCCTTTAAATTCCGCACTTTTTCTAATTTTCCCATTGTGGTCGATTAATTCGAAGGGGCC
>DEBE01000084.1:35253-42144 GCA_002348425.1 Alphaproteobacteria bacterium UBA2964
AATCAGTATTGAAGCGAGGATTGCTATCGCCGCAAAAGCAGCTATCCTGAATGCGGATAGGTTCATTAGTAATTCCCATTTAAAGTTGCGGTAAAATGATATAACCGGTAAGTGCTATTTATACTAGTCACCAAAAATACTGATATTCAGATAAATGAGAGCCTTTAGATTTATATTCTTAATTTTCTACTTTAGCAGCTATCCTGTTGCTTCTTATGGCGATATAGAGCTATTCGGCGATAACCCAATTTTTGCAGCCATCAAAGCCAATGATTTGGAAGGGGTAAAAGCCGCTGTCAACCGAGGTGAAAAAGCAGATGTTGAGGACTTTGACGGACGTAATGCAGTTATTTATGCTGGTATTATTGGTAATGCAGATATAATTGATTTTTTGGCTGCTTTAAGAGTTTCTCTTACACACCGAGATAAACTTGGAAACTCCGCCTTATATTATGCGGTCAATCGAGGCCACGTTGATGCGGTCGAAGTATTAATAGAAAAGGGTTCCCTTATAAATTCAGAAAACCGTCGCGGTATTACGCCTTTAATGATTGCTGCGAGCCAGGGCCGAGCAGAAATTGTTCAAATTTTACTAAAAAGCGGGGTAGATACATCTAGACGTGATTATACGGGCCGGACTGCTTTGATGTGGGCTAAGTGGAATAAGAAACAAATTATAGTTAATTTATTGCGTAATGCAGGTGTCAGGGAATAATTAAGTAGTTTTTTTTACAATTAACTAACGAATGGTAGTTGGCTCAATTTTACTAAAAACAGGCAAATGCGGTATGTTAGAAAAACACCTTCTAATAATTGCTCACGCCCCTTCTGAGAACACTAAGTCATTATTAGATTCTACCACTAGGGGCGCAAAATCTGTAAAAAGTGACTCCGTAAAAATATCAACTAGGACACCCTTCGAGGCTGAAGAAAATGATATATGCGGTTCTCAGGGTATAATTCTGCTGACGACTGAAAACCTCGGGTATATGAGTGGGGCATTAAAAGATTTTTTTGATAGAGTTTATTATCCTTGTTTGGAAAAAACTCAAGGGTTGCCTTATTCACTAATCATACGTGCGGGACATGATGGCACTGGAACTATACGGGCTGTAGAAACAATAACTAACGGATTGCGTTGGAGGAAAGTGCAAGAGCCACTGACTTGTCGAGGGAAATGGCAATCGGCTTTCAATAATCAATGTAAAGAATATGGAGCAGCGATGGCCGCTGGTTTAGACTTAGGTATTTTTTAAATAAAATTTATTCGCCCATGGTTATTAGAAGCCCTTTAATTCTCGCTATTCGAAAGACATATAAAAAAACACTCATACCGCCAAGCATGTATAATATATTTAAGGATAAAGCATTGAAGAATAAATCTGTCTTGAACACATTGTCGATTAGTAGTGCTCTCATTCCTTCGAAAACATGAGAAGAGGGCAGAATCCATGCGACGGTTTGTAACCATTCCGGTAAAATAGAAATTGGATAATATATACCGCTTATTGGTGCAAGAAGGAAAATACCAACCCAAGCTAAACTCTCAGCTCCCATCCCATATCGGAGCACAAGTGCAGATACTAACAGTCCTATTGCACCACCAAAAATCATAAGGTTCATGAAAAATATAATAAGGGGTAAACCCATATCAAAGATTGAATATTGATAAAATGGTATAGCTAATATAGCAGCAGGGATTACACCAATAATCGTTCGAATTAAACTAATGGATAAAAGAGATAAAGCCCACTCATGAGGTCTGAGCGGACTAACAAATAATTGAGCTAGATTGCGTGACCACATTTCTTCTAAAAACGATACCGCAACCCCAATATTGCTCCGAAACATTACATCCCAAAGAAGGACTGCCGCAATCAACAAACCTGCGACCTTAATTATAGGTGACTCGGAAGACATTAAAAATTGATTTAAGAAGCCCCAAAGGATCATTTGCATGGTTGGCCAGTATGCTAATTCTAAGATCCTTATCCAAGAACTTTTCAATAAATAAAGGTATCTTAATAGCATTATAATTATGCGGTTGATGGTTGAACGAAGCCGGATTATTTGGCGCATTTTGACTTTTAAAACCTATCAGTTAATTCTTTATTTTATAATTTATTGAATTCTGCTCGTGCAATTTGTAGGAAAACATCTTCTAGCGTATTCCTCTCATATTTTTTAATTAAAGCTTTAGGGGCCCCTTGATCAACGACATTACCATTTCTCATAATTATGACATCTGAGCACAGACGGCTAACCTCATCCATATTGTGCGAGGCTAATAAAATTGTAGCACCTGTTTTACTGGCATATTCTTCTAAATAAGACCTTATCCAGCTGGCGGTTTCGGGATCTAGTGAGGCCGTTGGTTCATCCAAAAGCAGTAACGAGGGTGAATTAATTAGTGCTTTTGCCAAAGAAACACGACTACGTTGTCCTGATGATAATTGACCTGTAGGCAGATCTAAAAAATCATTCAGAGCAAATGACTCCGCCAGATTTTCTATGTCTTCTTTGGAATTACCCATGCCATAAAGTCCCGCAAAAATTCTTAGATTTTGCTGCACTGTTAAGCGCTTCGGTAATTCGACATATGGAGAACTAAAGTTAATCCGACTTAAAACCTTATAACGAGAAGTTATGATATCTTCTCCCAATACTCTTATTTTACCACTAGTAGGTAAAAGCAAGCCTAGGATCATAGCGATGGTTGTCGTTTTGCCTGCACCGTTTCCACCTAATAGGCCTGTGATGGATCCCGCATTAACTTTAAAAGAAATTTTATTTACGGCGATTTTACATCCGAAATTTTTGGTTAATGATTTAATATCAATTGCTATTTTTTTCATAAACTTTTTTGTATCACGTAAATTCATGACTAATACCAGTTATTTGTTAAATTAAAACGGTGGTTCTAACTAGCGTTTTAGATTATCAGGAGCATATTATGGCTATCGTCCCGTCGCACAACGAAACAAGTAGGGTACAGTTAAGGACATTAGTACTGATACGTTGGGTGGCCATAGTTGGTCAAATGGCTACTCTACTTGTAGTTTTTTACGGTCTAAGATTTGATCTACCACTTTTCGCAACTATGATCACTGTTTTGGCATCTGCGACTGTTAATTTAGTAGCCCAGTTTGTCGGAGGGTCTAGGAGAGTTTCTGAGAAGGGTGCTGCGGGATACCTCGCCTTTGATATTGGGCAGCTTACGATTTTGCTCTATCTCACCGGAGGCCTTGGCAATCCCTTTGCTTTTCTTTTGTTAGCGCCGGTGGCTATCTCTGCAACTGTTTTATCACTTAGAAGCACTATCATCTTAAGTGCTATTGCCCTAATTTCAATTACAGTTTTATCAATGTACCATTTGCCTCTGCCTGGCCAAGGAATTTTGCCCCGCCTTCCCACAATTTATGTTTTGGGTGTGTGGACTGCACTCGCAATTGGCATCTTATTTTTTGCATCTTATACATGGCGGGTAGCGCAGGCAGCACGCGCACTTTCTGATGGTTTGTTTGCTACACAACAGGCTCTGGCGCGTGAGCAGCGTCTATCTGACATGGGGGCGATTGCAGCTGCTGCAGCCCATGAGCTTGGGAGCCCACTTGGAACCATTGCTGTGATTAGCAGGGAGCTCTCTCGGGACCTTCCAGAAGACAGTCCAATTGCAGAGGATGTTGCATTGCTACTTACAGAAACAAATAGATGCAGGGAAATATTGGCGGCCCTTGCTCATAATCCAGAAGGGGACGGCGCACCATTTTCTGCAGTACCGATGAGTGCAGTTGTGGAGATGGCTACAATTCGGCATCAGACTGATCGAATTTCCCTAAGTTTTAAATCCACATCAATTGATGAAGATGACAATGGCGCTGAGCCAGTTATACGTTATATCCCGGAAATAATTCACGGCATTGGATCTTTGGCTCAAAACGCTATACAATTTGCAAATTCTGAAGTGGAGTTGTTAACTACTTGGTCAAAAAATATTGTGAACGTTTCAATCATTGATGATGGACCAGGATTTCCCCCCTTTGTTTTAGATCGTATTGGTGAACCCTATATATCCTTGAGAATTAGTAAAGATGAACATATGGGCTTGGGCATTTTTATTGCACAGACCTTATTAGCGAGGACGGGAGCAGAGCTATCTTTTTTAAATAAAAGGGAAGGAGGTGCGGTTGTTAAGATACAATGGCGCCGGGAAATGTTGGAAAGCGTTGAGGGTAAATTTGATGGATGAAATCGATATAAAGGTGGGGTCGGCATCACATATAAACCGGGAACCAAAAACATTATTAATTGTTGACGATGACAAACCTTTTAGAGAAAGACTCGCTAAAGCAATGGAGCGCAGAGGTTTCATAGTCACCGCCGTTGAGAGCGCTGCGGAGGGAATCTCTATGGCAAAATTGGCACCACCTAATTATGCGGTTCTTGACCTACGTCTAGATGACGGAAGTGGGCTAGATGTCGTTTCTGTAATACGAGAAGCACAACCCGAATCACGTATAATTATATTGACTGGCTATGGAAATATTGCGACAGCCGTTGCTGCAGTGAAGGCAGGTGCAATTGACTATCTTGCAAAGCCTGCAGATGCGGATCAGGTTGCATCTGCCTTGCTAACCAGTGGAGTTGATTTGCCACCGCCACCTGAAAACCCAATGTCTGCTGATAGAGTCAGGTGGGAACATATCCAGCGGGTGTATGAACAGTGTGATAGAAATGTTTCTGAAACCGCTAGAAGATTAAATATGCATCGACGAACACTACAAAGAATTCTAGCAAAACGGGCGCCAAGAGAGACTAATATCTCAAGGTCTTAGGAGTGGTTTTAAATAGTAGTTAAAGTATTTCAATCTATATAAATTAACATATTTGCACAAATAATTTTGTATTGAGAAAAGATCTTTTTAAAATTAGATAGATCTAAAATATGCTAATTGTGCAGGTTTATGAGTTAATTAAAGTATCAGGTGTTGTGGTAAGATATTATGCTTTCTAAAAAAAGAGTTTTAGTAACAGGGGGTGCAGGATTTATAGGTTCTCATCTTTGTGCAAAGTTGATTGGTTTAGGATACGATGTACTCTGCGTAGATAATTATTATACAGGTTCGAAAAATAATATATCCCAATTGCTCTCTAATCCTCAATTTGAATTAATGCGTCATGATGTTACTTTTCCGCTATATGTTGAAGTTGATGAGATTTTTAATTTAGCCTGTCCAGCGTCGCCTATTCATTATCAATTAGACCCAGTCCAAACAACTAAGACTAGTGTCCATGGCGCAATCAATATGCTTGGTCTAGCGAAAAGAGTAGGAGCTAAAATCTTTCAGGCCTCTACTAGTGAGATTTATGGAGATCCTACAGTTCATCCGCAAGTCGAGAATTATTGGGGAAATTGCAACCCTATAGGTTCTAGGGCCTGTTATGATGAAGGAAAAAGGTGTGCAGAAACATTATTTTTTGATTATCACAGGCAACATAATCTCTCAATCAAAGTAGCTAGAATATTTAATACCTATGGTCCACGTATGCATCCTAATGATGGACGGGTAGTTTCGAATTTTATTGTTCAGGCGCTAAGGAATAATCCGGTTACAATTTATGGCGATGGGTCGCAAACTAGATCTTTTTGCTATATTGATGATTTAATTGAGGCCTTCATACTTATAATGCAAACGAATGACGATTTTATCGGTCCAATAAATATTGGTAATCCCTACGAAGTCAAAATTAGTGAGCTTGCTGATATAGTTATCAAACTTACTGGGTCGAGTTCTAAGATAATAAGGAAAAATCTGCCCGAGGATGACCCTATTCAACGTAAACCTGATATTTCACTTGCCAATAAGACAATCTCATGGGATCCGCAAGTACCACTTGTAGAAGGGCTTAAAAGAACAATTGAGTATTTTGAAACTAGGCTTTCTAAAGAATGAATATGGTCCTGAGTATAAAAATAAGCATCAAAGTAGTGGAAATAGTAAATTTTGTGAAAAAGACGGTAAATATGGATGACTGATCAAATTACCTCCATGAAATCGGAACAAGGAGATATTTCGAGAAATACAGGGGTATTACCTTTCCAATCTCTCAATGCTCTAATAAGGGATGGAGAACTCCATGGTATCTCCCCCATAACCTCACAGCAAATACAACCCGCTAGTCTTGACTTGAGGCTTGGGAAAACCGCTTATCGTATGAAGGCGAGTTTTCTGCCGGGGCCGAAAAGAACTGTAAAAGAACAGATTGATTTATCAAGCCTCCATCAAATAGACCTGACTTCAGGGGCTCTTTTGGAAACGGGATGTGTATACCTAATACCCTTATTGGAATCACTATCTTTAAGCGATGGCATATCCGGGGTGGCTAATCCAAAAAGCTCTACAGGGCGCCTTGATATATTCACACGCCTCTTGACTGACTACTCCTCTGACTTCGATGTTGTAGCAAGGGGTTATCACGGACCTCTTTACGCGGAAATATTTCCGAGAACATTTAGTATTATAGCCCGTACTGGTAGCAAGTTAAATCAGCTTCGGTTATGTCGAGGAACTGGAGATATTCGTGAAGCAGAGTTGAAACGCCTTCTTAAGGACCAGCCAGTACTTGATCGGGATCTTACCGAACAAGAGGAAAATACATTGTTCAGAGGGGTGCCTCTGTCCATTGATTTGGCAGGGGTTGGGGATACGGACCTCGTTGGTTTCAAAGCTAAACCCCACGCTCCTCTTATAGATGTAGATAAACAAGGGCACTATAATCCCATAAATTATTGGGACCCTATATACTGTGATAGTAGTCGCAGCATAATATTAAATCCTGATGACTTTTACATCTTAGCCTCCAAGGAGTCGGTTTCAGTGCCGGTAGATT
>DEBE01000225.1:0-4773 GCA_002348425.1 Alphaproteobacteria bacterium UBA2964
GCGGTATCCGGCTTCTCTGCTATAGACCGTAATGCCCTACCCAACTTCGTCGCCTTTAGCATGATGCTGAGCATAATAACAACAATCAGCGACAAAAAGAGACTAACGATCTGGGGTATACTGAAAATTATTGTACCAATACTAAAAGTCCCCTTTCCAAAAGGGGAGACAGCGGTGAGAGGATCTGAACCCCAAGTACTCACCACGAAGTGCTCAAAAATAATCAGAAACCCAAGAGAACTGACCAATGGCAACGCGTGTTCTGTAGCATCACCATATTTTGCCTTCATATAACGATAAGTGAAGCGCTCAATTACCAGGGAAATAATTGCGACAACGACTAGTGCAACCATAACACCCGCGATCCAGCGATATTCTGTGCCAAAAATGGAGAGAATAATCTCATTACCGAAAGGTAGTTGACCCATCATTGTCGCATACATCAAAACAGCTGCGAACATAAATAATGCTGGAATAGTAAAATTTAGAAAGTTCAGCATTCCAATAATTAATGTGAAGGCTACCGCGACCATCACGTAAACCCCGCCTAGCATTAATCCGTTAACTAGTTGTTGAATGACAAGCATCAGGACACTTTTTTCTTTCTGAAGGGCCTATAGTTTTTTACCATAGCTCAAATGCTCGCTACCAATTTTAGAAGCTGAAGCTGCCTAAATGACATAGGTTTCCTTCCAATAATGAGGGAAATCATTGTAATTTACGCTCCATCTAATATTACGACTTTCCAACGAAACGTCAGGAGGAAATATATGTGACAGCTCCCTACGCTGGTTTCAGCCAGTTCAGGTTCAATGGGTTTTGTCTCAGTCTTCGCAGACACCCCAGGTCTCCAGATCTAAAAGTAGTCCCAATGGCATCAGTGTCAAGTGTTTGAATTAGGAATATGTGTTTTATGATTTTCCAAATACCAATCGGCAATTTCTTCTCGGGACGCCCACCAAACATCATCAAAAGTCTTAACATATTTCAGAAAGTCTCGGATCGCCCTGATACGAAACGGATGGCCTGATACATGAGGATGTAAGCCGACACTCATCAACTTTCCTGTGACCTTACTTTCCTCATATAACTGATCAAATTGTTCTTTCAACATCTCAAGGGTCTGCGTAGTAGTAAAATTGCGACGCAAAAAGAAACCAAAGTCATTCACTTCAATTGAATAGGGTATAGCCACTATTGGGCCGTAACGGGTATCCATGATGTACGGTTGTTCGTCATTCATGTAATCGCAGATAAATTTCATGCCCTTTTTAGCAATAATTTCGGGAGTATTTGGAGTACTACGAAGTGATGAGGAAAGCCAGCCAGGTGATTTTTTACCTACGGCTTCTTGATATACCTTAAGTGCGCTATCTATGAGCGCTTCTTCCGCCACCGGATCAGATTGGTAGTTGGTAAGGAGATCTCCCTGTTCATAATTATGACAAACTAATTCCCACCCTCGCTCTTTGACTGCATCAACAATTTCTCGGCGCTCGAGACATAACTTAGCATTAAGTGTGCAACTGGAGGGAACACCCACTTCATCAAATGTATCGAATAGACGCCAAATCCCACTTCTTTGACCATATTCACGCCAACTGTAATTTGGCACATCTAAAATATTACCGGGCATCGCGTCCGGCAAGGCTGGCGGCCCTCCGGCATAATAGGGGTCACTGCCCTCTTTGACCATATCCCAATATTCCAAATTGAGAGTCACCTGAACAACGAGGCGTTTACCATTTGGCCAAATTAATGGCTTGCGCTTAGGAGGAGGAACAAATTTATACTGCATCAAACTAATCCAAACCTCTATAAGTTAAAACTAAATGTTAATTAATTAGTCATCATTGCTGATAATTTAATATTATCAATTAAGCGACCGCCGCGGATTGATCGGAGTAATTGATCGTTACAGTAAAACTTCCCTCGTTCATGGACCAATTCCAAATTTCATACTCCCGCAATCCGGCAGCATGAAATGGATCCGCCTTAGCAATTTCATCAGCTTCGTCGAAGGACCCAGCACGCACTATAATCATCCCCGTACGCACTTGATCTTTGTCCTGGGGTTCCATAGGTCCAGCTGCAAAAAGAATACCCTGCTTCTCCAATTCTACCTGCCGAGCGAGATGCTGCGGAAGCATTTTCATTAGCTCTTCGCGTGGTGCTACTGGCCGAGTGAAAATTACATAAAGATCTTTTTTCAACATCTCTTTCGTATCAATACTTCCGGAAACAGCCATTTTTATTCTCCTGACTTATTTTTTATAAATATTATTATATTGCCTCCAACGGCGCATGAAGCTTTGTTCCCATTTCCTGTATACCCTCGGTATGGTCCCGAATAATATCCTCATGCAGTGGTCGTTCTCCATCAAAGCTTAGCCAGAGACGTAATAGATGTCTTTTAAGATCCGCTTCTGGCCAGTCCTCATATTCAGTCCGGGAATGTAAATTAACATAGTTCTGTACTATAGAAATATCACCGGGCTCAAAACTTACATCCATTGCCATTTCAGCAGCAATCTCATTGTAAACATTGATAGCGTCGGTCTGACCTTGGGTTAGCTCTGGTACGCCGGGCATGCCTTGTGATCGAGCAATGGTACTACTAGCCCCTCGGGCCGAAAAATAGCCATTTGTAACACTAAAAACAGGTTGACGGGTCCAAGGCTCTGTTTCACCCGCGGGTATCTCTCCGCGACGTGATCGAAAGAATCGAAATGCAAGTTCCTTGACGAGGCTTGGAGCACGTAGCAGCATTTCGTTGTGAACTGATACAGAGCTACACATTCGATGTTGTCCGCCTGACTTTGCAGTTTTAAGAGCACACAAGCTAAAAATATCACAGCTATCCGCATGAAATCCCAAAGCAGAGGCAGAATTATAACCCCGTCCCGTAGGCGAAGAAATTTTTTCCCCAAGGTCTCTCACGTGGCCCAACAGATGCCCCTTGCCATTCTGAGATACTGCCCGGCCGATATGACAACCAATTCCCCAAAAGGCCAAAGCGGTTTGATAGAGCGAGCGACCCTCGGTTGGCAAGCCACGTAAAAAAACAAATCCGCGGCCGTGGATTATTTCTTCACGCAATTCTTGCAATATAGGACCAAAGGTAGGCAGAGAAAACGCTTCCTTTGTCACTCGATGCAAATCTGGCGAATTATTTTCGAGTTTCTCTACCGCATTGAGAATTTCGGAAATTTGGGTATCAGAAAGTATATACAGGTAGGCCTTCGTTTTTTCTAGCTCCTCGCGAGTCCATGCAGAAGGGCCTATTATCGGCTTCATCAAATCCGCAGTGGTATGTTGTCGGCTTGTTGGTTTCCATGGGTTGGCAATCATTAAATATACCTGATGTATATCCTTACTAAAACTTTAGAGCACACTTTCACCTCAAGCTGCCTCTTTCGCAATATTTCTAAGAACATACTGGAGAATGCCACCATGCCGATAATACTCAACTTCATCCAACGTATCTATTCGGCACCTTGTTATAATTTCGTTTACCTCTCCGTCGACGCTGGTGATCTTCACTGGTATATCCATACCGGGCGTAATACCATCAGCGATTCCAGTTATATCAAAAGTTTCTGTTCCATCGAGATTAAGAGTTATACGGTTCTGGCCATCTTTAAACTCTAGGGGCATAACGCCCATACCAATAAGATTGGACCGATGAATTCGCTCGAAACTCTCTACTATCGCTGCCCGAATCCCAAGTAAATTTGGGCCCTTGGCAGCCCAATCACGGGAAGAGCCCATGCCGTAATCCTTCCCCGCCACGACCACAAGAGGCACCCCTTCATTTTGATATAGAACCGAAGCTTCATAAACCGACATTTCCTTTCCACTCGGCAAATGTCTGGTGAAACCTCCTTCAGTACCGGGTACCATTTCATTTCGAATACGAATATTGGCGAACGTACCCCGGGTCATCACTTCAAAATTGCCACGACGGGCACCATAGGAGTTGAACTCATCAGGTCTAATTTGCCTTTCCAGCAGAAAACCCCCCGCAGGGCTAGTTTTAGCAAACCCCCCTGCTGGCGAAATATGATCCGTCGTTACAGAATCACCCATTTTAAGCAGTATGCGAGCATTTTGAATATCACTTAATGGAGCAGGCTCTGGTCCCATACCCTCAAAAAAAGGTGGGTATTGAACATAAGTAGATCCAGAGTTCCACGCATAGGTCTCCCCTTGAGGCACGCCCATTCTATTCCAAGCTTCAGAACCGTTACCGACGTTCTCATACCGATTACGAAACATCTCAGGGGTTATACTCGCTCGTATAGTATCTTGAATTTCTTTATTGCTGGGCCAGATATCTCGAAGATAAACTGGTTTACCATCTAAACCCTCACCTAGGGGATCCTTGGACAAGTCAATTTTTAACGATCCAGCCAACGCATAAGCAACGACTAGTGGTGGAGAAGCCAAATAATTGGCTTTGACTTGCTGATGCACACGACCCTCAAAATTTCGATTTCCTGAAAGTACGGCGCCAGCCACCAAATTACCTTCGTCAATGGCATCTGCTACAGGTCCTATTAGGGGACCGGAATTTCCAATGCAGGTCGTACAACCATATCCCACAACGTTGAATCCCAACGCGTTAAGATCCTCCTGAAGACCCGCAGCACTAAGGTAATCCGAAACTACCTGACTGCCCGGCGCCAGTGACGTCTTCACCCAAGGCTTAACTTTCATGCCCTTGCTTACAGCATTTCGCGCAACTAACCCTGCCGCTATGAGAACGGAAGG
>DEBE01000225.1:5167-6900 GCA_002348425.1 Alphaproteobacteria bacterium UBA2964
CTATAATCTTCTCCCTTTACGGCAGTCGCCCCTTTACTTTTATCCCAACTAGGTAATTCATTAGCAAAATTATTTGGCATCTCGGAGAGACTAACGCGGTCTTGTGGCCGACGCGGTCCCGCCAGACTTGGCTCAACCGTCGAAATATCAAGTTCTAATGTATCTGAAAAAATCGGATCAACTGACCCCGCATCGCGCCACATGCCCTGCGCCTTAGCATAAGCTTCCACTAAAGCTACTTGACCTTCCTCACGTCCCGTCGACTTTAGAAAGCTAATTGTCTCGGCATCGATCGGAAAGAATCCGCATGTAGCCCCATACTCCGGTGCCATATTCCCGATAGTCGCCCGATCCGGAAGACTTAAATTATCAACGCCGGGACCAAAAAATTCGACAAACTTAGAAACTACCCCTTTGGCCCTTAGCATTTGAGTAACCGTAAGCACTAAGTCAGTTGCCGTCGTACCCTCGGTAAGCGCCCCTGTAAGTTTAAATCCTATGACTTGCGGTAATAACATTGAAATAGGCTGTCCTAGCATTGCAGCCTCTGCTTCAATTCCACCACACCCCCAGCCTAAAACCGCCAAACCATTAACCATCGTTGTATGGCTATCGGTACCAACTAAAGTATCAGGATATGCAATAACTTTTCCATTTTCTTCAGTTGTCCATACCGTCTTCGCAAGATACTCGAGGTTTACTTGATGGCATATGCCCATACCTGGTGGAACCACTCGGAAGTTGGAAAAGGCATTTTGTCCCCACCTCAGGAACTCGTAGCGTTCCTGATTACGCGCAAATTCTAGGTCAACATTCTTCTCAAACGCATCTGTAGTTCCAAAATTGTCAATCATCACCGAATGGTCAATGACCAAGTCGACCGGACAAAGAGGATTAATCTTTTGGACATCACCACCAATTTTCACCATTGCCTCACGCATTGCAGCGAGATCAACAACAGCTGGCACACCGGTTAAATCTTGTAATAAGACCCGGGCTGGGCGAAAGGCAATTTCATTACTATTAGTCGAAGTACCATTCCACTTAGCAGCGGCCCTCACGTCATCTTCAGAAACAGTTCGGCCGTCCTCATACCGCAATAAATTCTCTAGAAGGACTTTCATTGAAAAAGGTAATCGAGAGATATTACCCAAGCCTTTTTTCTCTGCTGCCTGAAGACTAAAGTAATCGTAATTATTACCTTTTATGGATAGTGTGCTGCGCACACCCAAACTATCTTTACCGGTAACCCCCACTGCGGTCTCCTTATATTATTAGTTATAATAAACCAAACCTAAACAAAACATCGCGCATAATTAACGCTCAAACTTCCTACTTCTCAAGAGAAACGTTTAAAGAAAAGCATCTATTTATAAATAATTTAGCATTTTACTACAAATTTAGCCTCATTCCGACCTTCGCTAGAAAAATCTTTTCAACATTAAGTTGAAAGGCCCTGCCAACGGGATGTTTCCCGGACTATTCGATCAATAAAAATATTAGCTGGCGTCGTCCTAGATCTCCGACTAAAATCCGTTGGTTTTTGTGCTCACCACATCATGACTTTCAAAAAGGATTAAACACTCAGTAAGCGATGATATAATGCAATTTTTTGGGGAAAATTTATCTTGTATTCGTGGAGAACGTTTAGTTTTTTCCAAGCTAAATTTTCATGTAAAGCCGGGTAATACACTAATTATTACTGGCAGTAATGGATCTGGAAAAACCAGCCT
>DEBE01000254.1 GCA_002348425.1 Alphaproteobacteria bacterium UBA2964
CCCGTGGTAGTCCGACCTCTCTATCGCAATATCTAGCACGCGTTCAAACTCTCCACTGTCGTATAACATTCCTTGCGGGTTCTTATATGGCAGCTGATCATTATGAATTAGGTTCATGCGTCTTAATTTAATGCGGTCGATTTTCAACTTTCTCGCCGCGGTATCGATTAGACGCTCTAAAGCAAATATACACTCCGGCCTTCCTGCACTACGATACGGGTTAGTTGGCGGGGTATTGGTTAGACAAGCTTTGAGGTTGAAGCCTGCTGTTTTTATATCGTAAGGTCCAGTCGCTATGCCGGCACCCTTCGACAAAGGGGCAAAAGAAACCGGGTAGCCACCGACATTGCTTATATTTTGGCCTTTTATCGCAAGAAATTTACCATTTTTATCAATAGCTAATGAAAGTGAACTGATCAAATCTCGGCCTTGAAGGTCGCTCAACATACATTCACTGCGGTCAGCGGTCCATTTTATTGGTCGATTAAGATTCTTGGCAGCATATAGTATCAGTGGAATTTCTGGGTAGACTCTATTTCGAGTACCATAATTTCCGCCAACATCTCCACATATTACCCGCATCCGTTTTTCGGGTACGCCTGCAAGCAGTGCAAGCTCTTTGCGATGACGCAAAGCACCACCTCCGCCGGCATATAAAGAATAACTATCCGTCTCAATGTCGTAAATCGCCAAGCCAGAGCGCGGTTCCATAGGAACACCTGTTACGCGGCCTACGTTTACCGTTAAATCAACAATATGGTCAGCCCCTTTAATTATTGCCTTCGTTTTTTCTAGGTTACCAAGCTCACTGTCCACACATAGGTTCTGATCTAAATCCTCCCAGAGTTGTGAGGATAACTCTGATTTTCTTGAGTCAGCGTTTGCTTCTAAAACTTCATATGACACTTTAATCTTTTCTGTTGCTTCCAAAGCTTGGTTGGCGGTATCAGCGACGACCATTGCTATCGCTTCTCCTACGAGATGAATTCGTTCTAATGGTAATGGAAACTGTTCTCTAACATTAGGCTGCGTACCATCCGGGCCGAATAACTTAGGGTCAGTCTTGGCGCTGGGAATAGGATTGTTTTGTAATGGTGGAAGCCCTCTGTTTTGCCAATCACGACCGGTTAAAACTAGGAGAACTCCGGGCATAGATGCGGCTACTGAGGTGTCGATATTTTTTAATATTGCGTGTGCATGTGGGGACCTCAGCATTGCTGCATAGGCCTGTTCGGCAATATTGTTATCGTCGCTAAATTTCCCGTTTCCTGTCACTAGCCGCAGGTCCTCATTGCGGATAAACGGTTTTCCTATATTTTTATACATGTTAGCTAGGATACTTTTCAGATGGTGGTCAGGCAACTAAATGGAATAAGATCTAATATACAAATTAATTTTCAATTAATAATTCCATAATAAGTTAAATTATGAGTAAGGGTGTTAAAATGGTAACCGAAACATTTCGCAATTCTTCACATTGGGGGGCATTTTATGCAGAGGTTGAGAATGGTCGTGTTAAGGATGTGCGCCCATTTGAGGAGGATCCCAATCCGTCCGCGATGCTTCGCTCGATTCCACATTCTGTGCACGCAGAGACACGTGTCGCGAAACCATATGTGCGCGAGGGATGGCTCAATGGGGACAAAAATTCTGGAGAGGGACGTGGTCGAGAACCCTTTATAGCTGTTAGCTGGGAAAAAGCATTCGATCTTGTTTCGGGCGAATTAAAACGAGTTAAAGAAACTTATAGCAGCGACGCAATCTTGGGGGGGTCTTACGGCTGGTCTAGTGCGGGAACATTTCATCATGCGAGGGTGCAGCTTAGACGGTTCTTGTTTGCGTTTGGTGGATGTGTAGATCAGTCTTCGAACTATAGCTTTGGTTCTGCTATGGCCTTTGTACCCCACATTGCTGGCGATATGCGAACGGTCACCGGGCCCATAACATCTTGGTCAGCCATTGTTAAAAACACGAAAAATTTGGTTGTATTTGGAGGAATTAATCCAAAAAACATGCAAGCAGCACGAGGTGGAAATGTCGCGCATGAATTTATTCCCTCAATGAAACAGCTTGCCGACGCTAATGTGAACGTCGTCAACATAAGTCCGTGTCGAGATGATGTATCTGCGTTTCTGAAACCAAGTTGGCTGCCTATTCGTCCCAATACTGATACCGCGCTTATGCTCGCACTTACGCATACTCTGATTTCAGAAAACCTCCATGATAAGGAGTTTCTCGAAAATTATTGCGAAGGAGCAGACCGGGTTATTCCCTATATTATGGGTGAAACCGACGGTCAGCCGAAAGACGCAAGCTGGGCTGCGAGTATCACTGAAATTGATCCACAGGATATTCGTAGTTTAGCTCTGCAGATGGCCGCAAGCCGGACAATGTTATCAGCAACTTGGTCCTTACAGCGTGGAGACCATGGAGAACAACCTTATTGGGCTTTAATTTTATTAGCCTGCACTCTGGGTCATATAGGGTTGCCGGGAGGAGGGTTTTCATTTGGGTATGGGTCTACGGGGGGTATGGGAAATGTTCCCCCCAAATTCAACCCCCCTTCACTGAGTGCCGGCCGTAATCCAACAAATTATGCTATTCCTGCGGCCCGCATTGCGGATGCACTTCTCGAACCTGGAAAGGTGATTGAGTATAATGGTAAGAAGATCACCTTTCCTGATATTAAAATGATATATTGGGCAGGAGGTAACCCCTTTCACCACCACCAAGATATAAATCGATTGCGACGCGGGTGGCAACGGCCAGAGACCATTATTGTCCATGAACCTTGGTGGACGGCTACAGCTCGACATGCGGATATTGTTCTCCCTGCTACTACGACACTAGAACGCAATGATTTTGGGTGTGCTGCTAGAGACCCTTATTTAGTTGTAATGGAGAAGGCTATTGAGCCAATTGATGAGGCCAAAAATGATTTCGATATTTTATGTGAACTTTCTTCAAGACTCGGCTGTGAAATGGAGTTTACTGAAGGTCGCGATGAGGATGGTTGGCTTAGGTACCTTTATGATAGTTGTCGCGAGGGAGCCAAAACTAATGAAGCAGCAATGCCGGATTTTAATACGTTCTGGAAGAAAGGTTTTTATAAAATTCCGGATCGACAGCTTGAATATACCTTGTTTATGGATTTTCGAGAAGATCCCGTAGAAAACAGATTAAAAACACGGTCAGGAAAATTTGAGCTATATTCCACCAAAATAGAAAAATTCGATTACGATGATTGTCCTCCCCACGTTACTTGGTTTGAGCCAGCAGAATGGCTTGGTTCCGATAAGACTGAGACATATCCATTGCACCTTATGTCAAGCCAGCCAAAGGATCGTTTGCACAGTCAAATGGACGACGGGCCAGTAAGCATTGAAACTAAGGTTTCTGGAAGAGAGCCAATTGAGATCAATCCGGTAGATGCAGATGAAAGAGGAATTGAGGAAGGTCAGATCGTAAGGGTTTTCAATGATCGCGGCCATTGTTTGGCTGGAGCGCTTTTGAATAATGATATTAGGCCAGGAGTTGTAAGACTTTCTGCGGGTGCATGGTATGACTCTAATTATGGTGAGCCAGGTTCCTTAGAAATTCACGGAAATCCAAATGTTTTAACTAGGGATTATGGAACATCGAGGATTGGTCAAGCTCCAACTTCTACAACAGCGCTCGTCGAAGTAGAAGTTTATAAAGAAATAGCTCCCAAGATAAACGTATATTCTCTGCCTAAGATGGTTAATTTAGAGACTTAATTTATTTAAAACAATTAAAATAGCGCATCCCAACTAGTGGGATGCGCTATTTTTTAACATTAAAAAATTTATTTCTAACGTTTTATACAGTAAATTGCGATAAAGACTGCAATTACGCCTACTAACCCGGCGCCCGAAAATTGATTGATTAAGCCAATCAAATTACCTGCAACGTCAGAGTTTACAAAAATTAACGCCTTGGGGAACAGAACTTGTAAAACAATTCCAAGCCCAATTAACACTAAGGCAAATTCAATTAACTGTTTTAGCCATCCTCTTACAGTATCAATCACTAGAGTCTCTCCTTAATTTGCTAAAAAAAGTAGCATTTTTTCCTCTTGAACAAATGCCGATCTTATCCCTAGATTAAGTTTATTATGTTCTTCAGTTTCTTTAAAAGCCTTAAACTTATATTTTAGTCATCTCTAAATGGTCGCTGTCTCATTATCAGCCACGCCGCTACCAACGCAGCAATAACACCAACAAGGCCCTCTTTACCAAATGCACCGGCAATTTGTCCTATATTGCCGATAACATCTATTCCAAAAAGAGAGACAACTCCCGACCCAAATAAAACTTGAGCTACTGTCAATAACGCAATAGTCAGTATCCCAAACTCTAAAAGAGCTTTAAGTGGTTTCATTAAGTAATCCATAGTTACCTCTGCTTGTTAAAGCACACGAATCCTATACGGAAAATTGTTAACTTGAAAAGAACATTGTATAGAAAAATTTATATTTGCTTTTACTTTTAATTTATTTTAATTATTTAATATTTATTATTGAGTAAGTCTTTATATAAATAATATATAGAAAAAATTTTTTTTTTATTTCCACGAATCAATCAAAAAGTTTTTTTTATATTTATAGTTAAAAAAATCAATAAATCATCGTTTCTCAGGAATTAATATCATGGCTCTACAAATTTTAGTTTCTAATATTCCTAGAATACTATTAAGTAGTTGATCTATTTAATAAAAATTAAGTATTTTCCTCTTATTTTTTATAAAGAAAAACCTAAATTCTCTTATTTTCGTGCAAAAAGGAGTACTTTTGCAATGCTTTATATGTGTTATGGGGTTGATGCGCCAGATGGCGCAAAAAAGCGAGAATTGGCTCGAAACGATCATTTTGAGTATTTGGAAACTCACAAAGACATATTGTTACTAGGTGGTGCTACATTGGAGGATGAGACTGATATAAGGCTTGGTAGCTGTCTAATTATAAATGTACCAAGTCGAGAAGCGGCTGATGCTTTTGCAGATGGCGAGCCCCTAAGAAGGGCAGGCGTGTTTAAGTCATATACAGTTGTAAGGATGCGACGTGGTCAATGGAATCCGGGTGCAGCTCCGCTTACACCGGAGGGTAACTAACGCCAACGATTTCTAACAATACAAAATACCTTGGTAACTGTGAGACTTTGACGGAGGCTGTCTCCGGTCCTTGAAAAGTTAGTTTTATGAACCGATAAATTAGACTTGGCTTTTCCAACTTGATTGTTATTCAATCCTACACCCTTTAGAATATATAAAAGACTTTGAGGAGTAGATGAGTATGATCGTCCCCGTCTTGGAGCACCTGCGACATGCACTCCTATTATTAGCCCGTTTTTATCAACCCATGGACCTCCACTGATGCCGCCGAGGTGGGTCCCTCTATCAGGTATCCGATTAATTTGAGCCCAAGCCACTACGGGCTCCCTAGTCGAATATCGACCTTTTACTGCCATTGTACGCCGACCAATTACTTTTGCATGGACATCGCCAGGTTTTCCCTTGGGAAATCCGAATGAATAGCCATCCTGCCCGCGGAATATACGTGTTCCAATTCCTGGTAATGGTTGGGCTCCATAATTAGTTTGTAATATGCTTATATCAGCATTGGGGTGATGCACTATACGTCTGACTTGCGTAAATCTTTTAGTACCGGTTTGGAGTGCAATCTTTTCACAACCATCTGCTACATGGCGAGCTGTAACCCATATTCCGTCTTTTGCAACTGAAAAAGCGGTGCCAGTCGAGGACTTTTTTGTATCCTCCAAGGTAATGGATAAGACAGGTCCTGCTGAGGGTGGCAGTGGTTGGTTTCTTGGTGGTTTGACTGTTTCTATTGGTGGACGACGTATCGCATTAGACTGGTCGTTTCCGAAAGGAGAGTATTTTCCCAATAAGGCAATTACTATCAGGGTGCAGACGGCTAAAATATCCCAAATACGCATAATTGTATGAAGTATCTATCCGGCGATGGCGGCGGCGTTAATAAACGCGACAGATAACTTGACCGCTATGACAAGAATCGAAGCGCCCATTTCATCCGCCTCAATTCTTTTTGGTAGATCTTTAAGTAAAAGATCTGCTAATCGAAAAGCCAGCAGTTGAATTACCAAGGCTACTAATCCCCAAAGAATAATATCTAGTAAGCCTACGCTTGTCGCCATACAAAATGCTAACGGTATGGCTAGGCCTAGTATAGCCCCGGCAAAGGAGCTGGCTGCGGCGGAGTTGCCCTGACGAATTAGTTTTATCTCATCCCAGGGAGTAATTAATTGGTAAACCCAAATACCGATGCCAAGCATTGCCATTGTGACCGAAAAATGCAAAAGCAGGGTTGGAAAACCATTTAAGAGGCTTTGTAAAATTGGGTCCATTGTTTTTCTGGTCCTATCTTTCTAATAAAAACATTTTTAAAAAATTTATAACTGCCTGCCATAAAATTATGGTGGTTTCTAATTCAAACACATTCTTAGACGAAATGATAAAACTTGAAAATACTCCGCTTCTTTCGTGGCGTCTATTAATGAAGCAAGCTAGATTAGTAAAAATTATGGAGAAAAATATGGCACTCAAAGGCGTTCGTTTTATTCCTTATAAAGAAACCTTAAAGCTTCTAAGCGTCGAGGAAGCAATGCAAATATGTGAAGACGTATATAAAATGCATGCAGCCGGAACGGTTCAATGGTCTGAGCCATCTTCTTGGAAGTTAGACGCAGACGAGCCATATTATAACCATTGGCATGTTAAAGGAGTACTCCTAAAGGAAATTCCTACCACTGGGGTACGAATGTATAATTATTATGATGATGGTATTCGTAATACAGTTGGGCAACTTGAATGCGCGCGTTATATAATGTTAGCCGATCCAATGACCGGCCATGCGCAGGCGATAATTGAAGAACATTGGTCATATGCGATCCGAAGTACCGCAGCGGCTATTTTACCACTAAAATGGTTGGCACCTGACAACCCGCGCGTTCTTGGACTAGTTGGTATTGGAACAATGGGCGTTAATTGCCTCGCTTGTCTTCGGACAATGTTTGAATTTGAAAAAATTATTTGTACTTCGCGTCGAAAAGAGACCCGTGAAGCTTTTGCGAAAAAATGGTCAAAGGAATTAGGAATACCCGTTGAACCGGTAGATACAACGGAGGAAGTTGTTCGTGCAGCTGACATTGGCATTGGGGGCACGACCTCCACTGATATAATTGCCCAAGAAGAATGGGTAAAGTCTGGAGCAACATATATCTCGTTAGCGAGAAGAGAAATGGATCCCGCAGATTGGGCTGCCTTTGATAAGGTGGTTATTGATGGATGGGATGTAAACATCGTCACTAAAGAGTTTCGCGATATGATTGAGGTTGGTCAGTTTACTCGCGAGCAATTGCACGGGGAAATTTGTGATGTGGTAACAGGAAAAGTATCCGGGAGACAAAATAAGGAGGAAAGAATTTTGATTCATACAACAGGCCTAGTTTCTCAGGATATTGCTGTCTGCCATCATATTTATCAAAGAGCTAAAGAACAGGGTGTCGGTATTGTTCTACCGCCAACAGATGCATAACTTGAAGTAAAAATTATTGTTTATAACCCTATGTATTTTCAACACGATGGGTAGATAGAAGGGGGTCTCCGATGGCTTCTGCACGTTCAAGCTTGCGGCAGTAATATTCCCAAAAAACTGGAACATTACGTTCCTGACCCTTGATCTTTAGAGCCTGTTCATCGTCACTTGGATACGACCATTCAAAACGAGTGCTGCTGGTTTTGACAAATTCTTCACAGGCTGCCTCTTGAGCCGTTGCAATAACAAGCGCATGTTCAACTGAGGTGCCACATGCGACTACACCGTGATTCCGCAGAAACATACAATAGCTGTCGTCCAGAATAGTAGCAGCTTCCCGCCCGGTCTCCAATTTAACGATTAATTCGGACGAACCTTCATAGCGGGGCGGAGGTTTGGGAAAGAATATTTGCTGATAGCCCACCGGACGCATAGGTTCGACGCTTGATGATACAACGCAACCATATAAGGGGTGGGTATGAATTGCTGCGTTTATATCTTTCCGCATATCAAAAATAGCAGCGTGAATGGGCCATTCGCCGTGACATCGGCCTTCCCCCGAGTAAATAGTACCGTCTAAACCAATATTGAAAAAATCCTGGTAATCGAAAACCTCCCCAAGGGAAATGTATGATCTTTTAATCCACATTCCCTTCCCGTGGGGGTCGCGAACACTTGCAAAACCCAAGGTCCTATCCCCATGTCCTTCAATTTCTAAAATTCGACAAAGCTTTATAAGTTTATCCAGCTCT